>JBJYWW010000014.1:0-8433 GCA_046259645.1 Anaerolineae bacterium | reverse complement strand
GAGCCGCAAGCGGTCGCTGGACGCGATGGAGCAGTGGCGCGCGCCGTTCGTCGCCGGCGCCGGCGAGCGCGAAATCGACCCCGCGGTGGCCAACTTCGTGTTCGACCACCTGCTCGGCTTCGCCAGCTACGGCTTCTGCAAGAGCCACGCGGCCGCGTTCGCCAAGATCACGTACGTGACGGCCTGGCTGAAGTGCCACCACCCGGCGGCGTTCTACTGCGGCGTGCTGAACAACCAGCCGATGGGCTTCTACTCGGTCGAGGTCGTGCTCGAGGATGCCAAGCGGCACGGCGTCACGCCGCTGCCGCTCGACATCAACCGCTCCGGCGTCAAGTGGGCGCTGGATGACGGTCGGCTGCGCGTGCCGCTGGCGCGGCTCAAGGGTATGGGCGAAGAGGCCGCTGAGCAGATCGTGTCCGCTCGCGGCGAGGTGCCGTTCGCCGACTTGTGGGACTTCGTGCGGCGCGCCCGACCGCAGCGGCGCATGGTCGAACGGTTGATCCGGGCCGGCGCGATGGACGGGCTGGGTGCCGATGCAACCGGCAGGGCCGGCTCCAGGGCCGGCGCAAGACCCGACCGCCGCGAGCTCCTGTGGGCGCTGGGCGAGATGCACTGGGACGAGGGCGGCCTCGACCTGCCGCCGGACGTCGTACCGGCCCGACTACCAGCCACGACCACCTCCGACGCTGTCGCCGCCGACTACAGCCTGCTCGGGCTAGCCCAGGACCTGCACCTGCTGGAGCTGTTCCGGCCGCAGCTCGCCGACCTCGGCGTGCTGACCACGGCCGAGCTTGAGTCCCAGCCGCACGGCGCTCGCGCGCGGGTCGCCGGGCGCATCGAGATCGTGCAGCGCCCGCCGCCGGCCAAGGGCATCGCGTTCGTGTCCATCGAGGACGAGCACGGCCTGGCCAACCTGCTGCTGTTCCCCGACTCCTACCAGCGCAACCGCCGCGCCCTGCGGGCCTCGCCGGTCATCATCGCCGAGGGCGAGGTGCAGCGCGAGCGCGGCGCGATGCACCTCATCACCGAGCGCATCGTGCCCGTGCAAATCGACGGCGACGTCGCCAGCATCGAGCCCGGCGACGTGCCGGGGCCCGCCAAGGAGTTCGCGTAGAGCCGCCCACCGTCGCCATGGCGCACTGGTGACGCCCTCGTGGCCTTCAGCTATGGGTGCCGCTGGAGCCGGCCACGATGTCTGGCGGCGTCGTGATCCGGTGGGACAAGAACGGCGCCTTGGCCCACGGGGCAAGAACGGCGTCGTGGTCCAGTGGGACAAGGACGACGTCGAGGACGCCGGCCTATCGCCCTCCCCAAAAACTCTCCGCAGGGCACGGAATCTCGACGGCGATCTGCTCGTAGATGTCGGACAGGACCTCAGCATCGGGGGCCCTGAAGAAACCTCCCGACGCGGAGGCCATCTGCTCGAGCGCTGCGAAGTCGCGCGTGTACCCGAGGCCGATGGTGTAGATGACCACACCAGCCCTCTTTGCCTCGGCCGCGCGGGCAACCGCCTCGCTGGCAGGCCTAGGGTTTGAGAGCCCGTCCGTGAGCACGATCATGACCTGCGTGTTGCCCGGCTCTCGTCGCGCGCTGGCGAGCTCATCGGCGCCAACGTCGACGCCGCAAACAAGACAGGTCTGCAGCGCCGGCTCGATCTCAGCCAGCGCCACGTCAAGTGCACCGCGGTCGGCCACCAGCGGCTGCAGTAGCTCGGCATCCGCGTTGAACGCGACGATCGCCGCCTGGTCGCCGGCGTCGAGCTCTAGCTGGTCGAGGAAGATGCCCGCGGCTTCAATGGCCGCAGCGAGCTTGGTGCGTCCGGAGCTCGTCTGCTCCATCATGCTCGTGGACGCGTCGATCACCAACGCCACGTCGGCGCGTTGCATGTCGGGGGTGCACCGCTCGCGGAGGAGAACCGGCAGGTACAGGGGGCGCGGTGCGGACGTAGGCGTGGTCGTGGGCGTGGCCGTCGGCGTGGCGCTCGCCGTGGGCGTCCGGCTGGGCGCCACCGTGTTAGTCGGCGTGGCGGACGGTGTCACGCAACGCTCCCACACTGAGAGAGTGTCCGTCGGCACGCGTATGTGCCCAAGCCGACCCGTGCTGTCGTGGTAGTCTGCGCTGACGTCCGCGACCGTGTAGTCTCCCAGCCTGGTCGGGGTGACGTCATACGTGTAGGTAATCGCGTCGGTGTTGGCGACATCGGGATGCCACGTGAGTGTGGAGCCGGTAGGATCCACGTCGGCGGGCGGTCGGGCACTGCCCGGCACCAACCGGAGGCCCTGCGGCAACGTCTCGGCAACCGTGAGGTCCTGCAGCTGGAGGTGGCGGAACTTGTTGCCGATGTCATGGAAGACCCGCGAGAACTCCGCGCTCTGGCGGGCCTCGAAGTAGTACCCGGGCGACGATGCGAGCCGCTGCATCACGTCGCAGCTCGACCGGAATTCCCGGTTCTCGACGCACACCGAGACAATGATGATGCCATCTGCTTTCGCCCGGTCAGCCGGCGGCAGAGCCTCTGCCGTCGGATGGGCCTGACCGCCATCTGACAGGACGATCATCACGTCCACTGGATTCGGACCCGTTGGCGACCGACCCTTTGCGAGCTCCGTCGCGGACCGCTCGACGGAATCCGCAAGGTTGTCCAGCACGTTACCACAACTGACCCGACCGATCGCTCGTCGGACCAAACTGGGACTGCTGCTGAGCGCGAGCGCGGTCTCGCCTCGGTCCCCATGCGTCACTAGCCCGACGAGGGTCGAGGGATTGTTCGGCATGTCGAGCACGTCGAGGAGGTCGTAGGCCGCCTCTTTGACGTCGACGCACGGCTGACCAGCCATCGAGCGCGAGCGGTCCAGGTCGATCATCACGTGGAGCGGCGCGTTGACGCAGGTGGCGCGGAGCGTGACGGACACGGTCGCCGTCTCGCAATCGCGGATCTTGGCCGGAGCGACTTCGCGCGCCGACAGCAGGCTCCCGGTCGTCGGATCGTGGTCGCGACACGAGCTCGGTGGCTCGGCCAGCGTCGCCGCGGACAGCGCCGGCGTGCGAGCAGTCATCCCTGCCAGCAGCGACACCGAGCTGACCAGAAGAAACGCAGTCGAGAGAGCTGCGAGGGCGGGCCCAAGCTTGGGTATCGACACGGTCATGGCGGCCTCCCTATCGCGGGAGTTTCGCAGTCCAGCCGATGTCGACAACGCTGACGGCCACAGGGGAGTGCTGACCGTCTGGTCACGTCGTCCGGGCTAGGGCAGCGAGCCACCGGGCGCGAGGATTGCATGGAACGTGCCGGACATGATCTGCCGCTAGCTCCTGTACCGACTATGAAGCTGGGCCGATGCTGCCCCGATGCCACGCTCCTCGTCTCCGTGCGGGCACGAATGACAGGGCAGCCACGCGCCTACCGCCCGATTCGCGATATCACCAGCCCCGCGCTGTCGCAAGCCGTCACGGCCAGGTCGCCATCGACGTCGACCCCGCCCGTCACGGACGGCATCTCGGACTGCGAGAGAAGCCGCGGCTGCCCGTCGGCCGGGACGAAGAACGCCGACAGCGAGCCCCGGAACACGCCGTAAGACTTCTCGAACGAGGAAGAGACGTACGCGTTGCCGGCACCGTCGGCCGCCACGCCGGCCACGCTTTCGCCGACCTCGACGGACGCGGCAAGACGCGGCGCAGCCGGGTCCGACACGTCGAACACTTGCAGCTTGTCGCTGGCCGCCGCCGCCAACACGCGATCGCCATCTACGACTAGATCGAGTATGTTGCCCGGGGGTACATCGATCACCGAGCCGAGCACGGCCGGAGTGGTCGCGTCGGACACGTCGACCACCATCAAGCCGCTAGGCTGTCGGTCCAGCCCGATGAATGCCAGGTCGCCGGCGGCAGCGACGCTCGCGAATTGCAGCGAGCTGCGCAGCGAGCCAACCTCGCGCGGGCTCGCCGGGTCGGCCAGATCGAGGATCGCCATGGCGTCACCGTCGGACGTGTTGAAGACCACATGGGCGTACCGCCCGACCACCGCCAAGTCGATCACCCCGCCGTCGAAGCGCACCGTCGCCACCAAGCGAGGCTCTCGAGGGCTCGAGACGTCGAAGGCCATGAAGTCCTGTCGCGAGTGCGGCTCGTCCCGACTGGTTGCCGCCACGCAGGCGTGCCCGTCGGCGACGCTCACCGCCTTGGCGTACATGACGCCGTCGCTGGTCCCGACGACTCGCGGCGCCTCCGGGACCGCCAGGTCCACCACACGCAAGCCCGCGCGCCAGTCGGCGACGTAGGCGACGCGCCCAGCCACAGCGACGTCATCGGCGTCGCCGATCACCTCGAAGCTCCCGATCGCGGCGGGCGACTCGGGCCGCCGAGCGTCGACCACGCGCAGCCCGCCATCGCCGGCGGCGATGAACACGTGGCCGTCCCGTGGCGCCGCGAGGCGGTACCGTGACGCCAGCGCCCGCGGTGGCATGTCCGACGCGCCCAGGACGAGCAGCGCCGAGGGGTCCGACCGGTCGATCACGGCGACCGCACTGCGCCCGGACTCGAAGTCCGCCCTCATCGCGTAGAGAACATGGTCCGCGTCGTCGTAGCTGCCGCCGACCGCGCGCACGTCGCTACCCAGAGCCACCGCGCCGACCTCTCGCGCCGCGGTAGGCTGCCGCACGTCGAAGGCGCGGACGCTGTCGCCCGAGTTCACGTAGGCGGTGCCGTCCGCCACGTACACGCTGCTCGCGATCCCGGGCACCGGATGCACGCCGGCGAGCGCCGGACTCGACGGGTCCGACACGTCGATCACGACGAACGCGGCCTCGTCCTCAACTCCAGTCGCCACGAACGCGAAGTCGCCTGCGACCTCTATGTCCTGGGCGCTGTAATCGGTGCCAAGGAAGCCAATGTGCCGCGGCAGCCCAGGATCGGACACATCGAAGACGTGCAGGCCGTCGCCGCACGCCAAGAACACGTGACCGCCCGCGAAGGCAAGTGCGCTCGCGTCGGCATACGTTCCGGCGTCGACCGCCGCGCCCGGCTTCGGCGCGCCGCGGTCGCTAACGTCGACGACCACGAGCTCGGGCGACTCAGGCCCGGCGACTCCTCCAAGCGCCACATAGAGCAGGTCGCCGACCGGCTCGATGTCGGTCACCAAGTCGGGCAGCTCGGTCGATGCTAGCCAGAGCGGGGAAGACTCATCGCCCACGTCGAAGACCACCAGCTGCCGGTCGAAACCAACGTAGGCGTCAACGCCGCGCACGGCGACCGCCCGGGCCGATCCACCGATGAGCCGTCCGACGTCGGACAACTGCACCTGCTGAGCAACGGGCCTGGTCACGAGCGGCAGGTATGCGACGTCGGACGTGTCCTGCGCGACCCCGGCCGCCGCAACGTCGTCGTCGGCGCCTCGCAGCCGTTCCCTCTCCCGACCAGCCGCTCCCGCGACGTGATCGCTCGCGCCCAACGCTTCAGCTTGGCCGCCAGCGATCATGGTGCCCGACACAGCCGCCAGTACCATCGCGGCGGCCATGCCCATCGCGAGTGCCAGGCACTTCCCGACCGCGAGGCACTTCACGACCGTCAGGCACTTGGCGACCACCAGGCACGGCACGACCGCTACCGCCTCTGCCGCCGCACCACTGACATGGACGGGCGCACCAGGACCGCGCGCCTGCAGCGCATCGTCGTCCTGCTCACCAAGCAGGCTGCTCATCGCCGACCCTCCTCATCCACCGGTCCCACGGCCTCCCGATCACGGCATCGATGATAACACGGTCTCGCGACTCGAGGTCCTGGTCCGGGTCCGCGATGATCGGGCGAGCTGCTGCCTACGTAAGATCGCTGGCGGGGCCGACCTCTGGTACGCTGTGGGACCGGCGGATCGCGGCGCAACCACGACGGCCCCCCCACGCTACAACCATGAACACGCGAAGGAGCACCCGTTGACCGACGACCTGACGAGAGACATCGAATCGCAGCTCGACGAGTCCGTGAAGGAGCTCATCGACCTGAAAAAGCGCATTCTCGAGCTGCGGCGCCAGGTGCCGAGCGAGCAGGTCTCGGACTACGTGCTCTTGGGACCGGGCGGAGAGGACGTGCGTCTGAGCGAGCTGTTCGGCGACAAGGACGACCTGATCGTCGTGCATAACATGGGGCGCGGTTGCCGATACTGCACGCTCTGGGCGGACGGCTTCGTCGGCTTGCTGCCGCACCTCGAGAACCGAGCGGCGTTCGTCATCTCCTCACCGGACGACCCGGACACTCAGCAAGACTTCGCGGCCAGCCGCGGCTGGCCGTTCAAGATGGTCTCGGTCAAGGGCTCGCCGTTCGCCGGCGACATGGGCTTCATGCGGGGCGAAGGAGAGTACTGGCCAGGCTACTCGACGTTCCATCGCCACGACGACGGCACGATCACGCGCGTCAGCAGCGACTTCTTCGGGCCCGGCGACGACTACTGCGGCGTCTGGCCCATGTTCGACCTGCTACGCGACGGCCAGAACGGATGGCAGCCACAGTACGAGTACCCGAGCTGAGCGCGCCTCTAAAAGGCGAGCGATAGAGGATGCCCACAATGGCCCACGAAACCACCGGGTGCGTGTTCTGCGACATCGTGGCGGGGCGAGCGGCCGCCGACATCGCGGGCGAGAACGAGTTGTCGCTGGCCCTCGTCGACATCAATCCGCTTGCCGAGGGCCACTGCCTGGTCATCCCCAAGCGGCACGAGCCGTGGTGGCACGACCTCACGGAAGAGGAGACGGCGAGCCTGTTCGTGCTGGCGCGCGATGTGGCCCGGAGGATGATGTCCGCGCTCGGTCCGGACTTCGTGTGCCTGTACGCGCGCGGTCGCCGGATTCCCCACACGCACATCTTCCTCGTGCCGTCGCACGCCGGCGACCCGCTCGACAGGTACTTCAACGCCTTGGAGGCGTTTCAAGAGGGCGCTCCGGAGCTAGCCCGCCTCGGCGAGCCCGCCCCGCGGCGCGCGGTCGCCAGGCGTCTGACCGACGGCTAGCGCTGGGCGCGTGAGCGGCGGCTAGTGCCGGCCATCACGCCGGCCGCAGCCAGACGGGGCCCTCCGGTCGCGGGGCTCAGCTGCTGAGCGCCCGGTCGGGCACCTACCAGCTCTCGCCCTCGACCGGCAGCTCCCGGATGGCGCCGTCGCGCTCGTCCCAGAGCCAAAACGACGACGGGCGCTCGAGGCCTATCGAGCGCACGCTATGCCGGCCGTCCGGCGTGACGACGTGCACGGTCATGCTACCGCCGTAGTCACGCCGCAGGTCGCGTAGATCGTCGAGGGCGGCGCGGCAGGCGGTCTCGGGATCCCAGCCGGACCGCAAGCCGGCAACCACCGCCCGCGCCGTCCCGGCGCGAATCGCGAGCTCGCCCTGGCCCGTGCACGACGCGGCGCCGTACCGGTCGTCGGCGTAGGCGCCGGCTGGGGGGATCGGCGAGTCGCCGAGGCGGCCAGGGTACTTCCGGGCCCAACCGCACGTGCTGACGCCGACCGCCAGCCTAGCCTCGGCGTCGATGGCGGTGAACGTGACCGTTCCGCCCGCCGTCTCGGGGTCGGCCGACAGCCTGGCCCATGGGGCGAGGTCAACATCGGGCCACTGGTCGCGGGGGCTCGGCGGCACGTGGCTCTCGATCCATGCCTCGTGCTCGGCTCGCCACTCAGGTGTCATGAGCTCTGCAGTCTCCGCACCGCACTCTGCCGCGAAGCGCGCCGCGCCGTCGCCGACGAGCAGAACGTGGGGCAGCTGCTCGAGCACTTGGCGGGCGACGCTGATCGGGTGCAGGTAGCCGCTGAGGGCGCCGACCGCGCCGCACCGCAGGTCATGCCCGTCCATCAGGCTCGCATCGAGCGCCACCTCACCAGTGAGATCGGGCCGGCCGCCGAGGCCGACGCTGCGCACCGTCGGGTCAGCCTCGACCGGTCGGATGCCGGCCTCGACGATGTCGAGCGCCGGCCGGCCGTCAAGCGCCGCCTCCACGGCCGCCGTCATCCCAACGCCGCCGACCGTGCTCGCGAGCACTATGCGTCTCATGGTCTCTCCCTCTGCCGTCCCGAGCCACCGTTCGCCCGCGGGGCATCGCCGGACGGAACCCGGTGCCGACGCGCGCCGGCTGACTCGCTTTCCGGGCGATCATAGGCTCGGCAACCACTTGCCTCAAGCAACCGGTGGCCTCAAGGAAACGTACACGAGAGCGACAGTCGCGACGCGGCCAAGCGGCCGTGCGGCGCTATCCTTGTCCCCTGATCGCCCCGCACCCTGTAGCGACACGCAAGGTGACCCAGATGCGACTCACCGATTACGAGATCCAAGCCCAGCGCGAGATCGAGGCCTGGCAGCATGAGAAGGGACCAGTGCTGTACCAGGCGTTCAACTGGCTGATGCTGCCGGCCGACTGGCTGGTGGACCAGGTGGTGCCGCCGGAGGTGATCGACCGCGTGAG
>JBJYWW010000013.1:0-3681 GCA_046259645.1 Anaerolineae bacterium | reverse complement strand
GCCGCGATAGATGAGATGGCCGGCCTACCCGGCGTCGTGGCAATCGGTGAGATCGGCCTTGACTACTACTGGGAGAAGGCGGAGCGCGACGACCAGATGTCCGCGTTCGAAGCGCAGCTCGAGCTCGCGCGCCGGCACGGCCTGCCCGTGGTCATCCACAGCCGCGACGCGATGGACGACACCGTCCGCACCCTCGAGTCCTGGGCCGGAACCGTGAAGGCCTCGGCGACCGCGCCGGCGGCCGCGGCAGTCGACGCGTTCGGCGCGCCGGCCACGGCGGTGCCCGGAGCGCCGCCGGCGAGCGACATGGTCGCCGGTCGGCCGCTCGGCGTCATGCACTGCTACTCCGGCGACCTGGCGACCGCCGAGCGGCTCGTCGCCTCCGGCTTCCTAATCTCGCTGGCCGGCAACGTCACGTATCCCAAGGCCACCAACCTGCACGACGTCGCGGCGGGTCTGCCTGACCACGCCCTCGTGCTCGAGACCGACTCGCCGTACCTGACCCCGCAGCCGTTTCGTGGCCGGCGAAACGAGCCGGCTCGCGTCAAGGTGATCGCCGAGCACGTGGCCGAGCTGCGCGGCACGACGCTCGACGCGGTCGCGACTGCAACGAGCGCCAATGCCGTGCGGCTGTTTGGCCTCGAGGAGCCACTAGCGTGACACCGATTGAGCAGCGACCTGTGGTGCGCCCCTCGATCGAGGAGTCAGGCGGGCGGCCGGCCGAGTCGCAGGCAGCTCGTCACGCGGTGTCGAATGCCGATGCGCAGCCGCTGAGCTCGGCGCCCCTGCGGGAGCTCCCGCCGGTGATGTCGCCCTACGCCACAGAGCTCGAGCGCCTCGAGACGCGGCTGCAGGACGGCTCCGGCGTCGCCCTGCCCGCGCTCCAAGAGCTGCTGGAGTGGGTGTTCAGCAGCGGGGGCAAGCGCATACGCCCCGCGCTCGTGTTCGCGACCGCCTCGCTTGGCGACGCCAACAGCGAGGCGGTCACGAACCTGGCGGCCGGAATCGAGACGTTGCACGCGGCGACGCTGGTCCACGATGACCTGATCGACGACGCGCTCACGCGGCGCGGGCTGCCGACGCTGAACCAGCGCTGGAGCGCGAGCGCGACGGTGCTCGCGGGCGATTGGCTCTTCGCACGGGCGGCGCGCTTCGTGGCCGAGACCGAGCACGTCGGGGTGGTAAAGGTGTTCTCCCGAACTCTCGGTGCCCTCACCGACGGCGAGCTGCGGCAGCTGCTCGGCCGGTCCGGCGTGCCGACCATGGACGAGTACCAGAACCGCATCTACTCGAAGACAGCGTCACTGTTCGAGGCGGCCACGGAGTCGTCCGGCCACCTCCTGGCGGCCTCCGACGGCGAGATCGCGGCTCTTGCGGAGTTCGGTCGCGAGCTAGGCAACGCCTTCCAGATCATCGACGACATCCTGGATTTCACCGGTGACGAGGCGCTGCTCGGCAAGCCGGTCGGCAACGACTTGCGTTCGGGCACGGTCACCTTGCCGGCGATGCTGCATCTCACAGCGAATCCTGGCGCGGCGCCTTGGCTCGAGGGCAGTGAGACCGACCACACTCCCTATCAAGTCGACGAGCTCGTCCAGGCGGTGCGCGGCGACGCCGCCGCCCTGTCGGCCTCTCGCGACGCGGCGCGCCGCAGCGCCGAGCGCGCCGTGCAAGCCCTCGACGCGCTGGCGGGCTCGCCCGCTCGCGACTCCCTCGCCGGCTTCGCCGAGTACGCCCTGGACCGGGAGTACTAGCGCCGTGCGGCGTCGCTGGGCGCCCGCGTCGGCTCACCGCGCCAGGTCGCCAATCCGGCAGCTGGGCTGACCGTGAGCCAGAGCGGCGACCCCCTAGACCCGCCGAGCCCGCCACGCACGCCGGACCCGGAGCTGGGTCTCGACCGCGCCGAGGTCGGCGTCGCCATCGTCAGCTGGAACGTCGCGCCGCTGCTGCGCCGCTGCTTGCGATCGCTTCTCGACGGCAGTCAGGACGTCCACTTGCGGATCGTGGTCGTGGACAACGCGTCCACCGACGACACCATGGAGATCCTGCGCGCCGAGTTCCCGCAGGTCGAGGTGGTGGCCAACGACACTAACCTTGGGTTCACGGCTGCCAACAACCAAGCCTTCCGCGCCCTCGGTCTCGGCAGCACCGAGGGCTCTGCGCCGCCGTATATCTGGCTCCTCAATCCGGACACTGAGGCGCAACCCGGTGCCGTCGGCGAGCTGGTCGCCTACCTGGACCGACGTCCCGGTGCCGGAGCGGTCGGGCCGATGCTGCGCTACGGCGACGGCCGGCTGCAGTCGTCCCGACGGCGTTTCCCGACGCTCGCTACTGGCATCCTCGAGAGCACGCCGTTGGCGTGGCACTGGCCCAACAACCCGGTCGCGAGGCGCTTCCACATGGCGGACATCGACCCGGGCGTGGCCGGGCCCGTCGACTGGGTCACTGGCGCCGCGGTGCTGCTGCGAACGGAGGCGCTGGAGCAGGTCGGAACGTTCGACGAGGGCTTCTTCATGTACTCCGAGGAGCTCGACCTCCTCCGTCGGATGGGGGCGATGGGCTGGCAGACACACTACGATCCGGCGGCGGCGGTGACGCACCATGAGGGCCGCTCCAGCGAGCAGGTCGTGGCGGCGCGGCACCTGCACTTCCAGCGCTCGCGCGTGTGCTACTTCCGCAAACACCACGGCCGCGCCGCTGCCGCGGTCGTCCGGGGCGGGATCCTGCTTGGCTACCTGCTGGAGTCGGGGATCGAGTCGGCCAAATGGCTGCTCGGTAGCCAGCGCCAATTGCGCCGCGAGCGTATCCGCGCGTACGGCCGAATACTGCGCGATGGCCTCGGCTGAGCCGGTCGCACCGACCGCAGCCGCGCGGGATTCCGCGCGCCGCCTGCGCGTCATGCTGGTCACGGGCGAGTACCCGCCGGATGAGGGCGGCGTCGCCGACTACACGCGCTGTCTGGCCGAGGCGCTGGCAGCGCGGCGGGTGTCGGTGGACGTCCTCACGAGACGGCGCGCTTCTCCGCGCCCCGACGTGTCCGCAGGTGCCGGCGGCCGCGGCGCCGCCGCGCGCCTGGCGGACGGGAAGGGCACGCTCCGCCCCGATCGCATCAGGGTGGCCGAGCACAGGGCGATGCGCGGCTGGGGCTGGCCGTCGCTGCGCGCGATCAACAGGGCAGCCAGCAAGCTGCGCCCTGACGTCGTGCACGTGCAGTACCAGGCGGCGGCCTACGACATGGCGCCAGCGATCCACCTGGCGCCAAGCTGGTTGGCTCTGTCGGCCCGCTTCGGTGGCTCAAGCAGCTCGAGCCGAGCGCGGTCTGGCGGGCACCCGCTCACGGCGGTCACGTTCCACGACCTGCGCGTGCCCTATCTGTTCCCGAAGGCGGGGCGCGTGCGCCGGGCGGCGATCCGCCACCTCGCCGCGAGCGCCGACCTCGCGGTCGCGACGAATGCCGAGGACGCCGCGACCGTGGGCGCGTGGCTCGCACCCGACCGACTGGCGTTGGTCCCGATAGGCAGCAACGTCCCGGACGCCGTGCCCCCAGGCTACGACAGGAGCGAGTGGCGCAGGGCGAACGGCCTGACGCCGACGGCGGACGTGCTGGTCTACTTCGGGTTCCTGAACGAGAGCAAGGGTGCGCGGTCGATCGTCGGCGCCCTCGACCGGTTGGTGAGCCAG
>JBJYWW010000012.1:0-10749 GCA_046259645.1 Anaerolineae bacterium | reverse complement strand
TCGTTGTCACGGAGCGCGGCCCAGTAGTCGAGGTAGCCGTCCTCGCCGAAAACCGCGATAGTGGTCAGCAGGAACGCCAGTCCCGGCGACGACGTCGCCGGGTTCTCGACGACCAGCAGCCCCTTGTACTCCGGGCGCGTCAGGTCCGACAAGCGCTGCGGGAACCCGATGCCCTCGCGCGCGAACCACTCGCGGTCGGCGTTGATGTTGACATAGCCAACGTCGACCGGCAGCAGCCGGTGGTCCGGATCGAGCTCTAGCTCGTCGGGCACGATGGCCAGCAGCGGCGACTCGTACGACTCGAAGACACCGGACTCGAGCGCCCGACTGAGGAAGGTGTTGTCGACGCCATAGAACACGTCCGCAAAGGGCGCGTCCTTGCTAAGAATCACCTTGTTGAGCGCCTCGCCCGCGTCGCCCAGGTCGAGGTACTCGATGTCCACGGCGTGGGCTTTCTCGAACGACTGCAAGACGTCCTCGCTCACGCTGAACGAGCTGTGGCTGGCCACCACCAGAGCGCGCCGGGCCGAGGAGCCGGTCTCGCCGTCGCTCGCACCGCTGCAGCCGCCTAGAGCCAACTGAGCGACGACGGCAACTGCCAGAGTGGTCGCAATGCTGGTAGCCATGGTGCGCATTCGAGTACCCCCAACGTGCCGCTGCCTGCGGGGCAGCGCGCCGCGGCCGGTCCGCCGCCCGTTCGCGGCTAGTCCGATCGCATAGCTGGTCATGCAGCGCCAAGCGCGACGCCGACGCTGGTAGCTGGCGCCTACATGACAAAGCGGCTTGCCCGAGGGGCAGGCCGCGGCGCCGTGCGTCGATGCGTGTCCCTGCGCTGGCATTACCCAGATCAGGTTCTTCGGGTCGGTGGCGTCACGGCCGCCCTCTCAGCCCGGCGATCCCGAGCTCCCCGTGGTGTGCCGACTACGATAGCACATCACCTCTAGCGACATAAGTCGGCTCGGGCATAGCCGTCGCCGCGTGCGCTCGGCCCTGGTCGTCTGGGCCACTACTCGAACTGCGGCGCCCGCTTCTCGCGGAGGCTGGCGATGCCTTCGCGGACGTCGGGGCCGGTGAAGCCCAGGAACTCCAGCGCCAGCGATGCGTCGAACGTGGGTCCCGCCAGGCGCAACCAGTTGTTCAGGGCGTACTTGGTCCAGCGGATTGCTGTGCTCGAGCCGGCGGCAAGCCGCTCCGCGATCTCGAGGGACTTGGCGTCGAGCTCGTCGTCCGGCACGCACAGCGACACGAGCCCGATGCGCTCGGCTTCCTGGCCGGTCAGCGGCTCGCACAGCAGCAGGTGGTACTTGGCCTTTGCCATGCCGCACAGGAGCGGCCAGACGATGGCGGCGTGGTCACCAGCCGCGACGCCCAGGCGCGTGTGCCCGTCGATGATGACCGCCGACTCGGCGGCGATCGATACGTCGGCCAAGAGCCCGGCCACGAGCCCGGCGCCAACGGCAGGTCCGTGCATCGCCGAGACAATGGGCTTCGAGCAATTGATGACGTTGTAGACCAGGTCGCGAGCCTCCTGCCAGACCCGCGCACGGGCAGCGAAATCGTCGGCGAGGGCCTCGACCAGCTCGAGGTCGCCGCCGGACGAGAAGCCGCGCCCGGAGCCCCGCAGCACCGCCGCGTCCACCGTCGGGTCGCGGTCGATCTCGCGCCACACCGTGGCCAGCGACTCGTGCATGCTGGCGTCGGCGGCGTTCAGGCGATTGGGCCGGCTCATGGTGAGCCGCAACACACGGTCGGCTGGCCTGTCGAACTCGATTCCCTCGTAGAGTGAGTAGGTGTGCTCCATCTGCCATCCTTCCGTTGCCGCGCCTCCGGCTACTGGCGACCGTCGCGCGCCATTCTACCTCATCGACCGGCACCTGACCTGTGGCCGGTTCTCGTCGTTGCCATTGCTGATATACTGTGATCCGGCGCCGCGCGAGCCGCGCGGCGCGGTTTCGAAGTGTCCACGGGAGAAGCCGAGTGTCGCAGCATGAGATCGAACTGATTCTGCTCCGGCGGTGGGCGAGCTACCTGAGCCTGCCCGTGTTCCTTGTCGGGTCGTCGGGTGAGATGCTGTACTTCAACACGGCGGCCGGCGACCTGCTGGGCGTCGAGCTGGACGCGGCTGGCGCCATGCCCTTGGCGGAGCTCGAGGCGATCTTCTCGACGGCCACCGTGGCCGGAGAGCCGCTGCCGGTAGAGGAGATGCCGATCGGCGTGGCGGCGCTCGAGCGGCGCCCGATGCACGGCGAGCTGCACTTCACGGGGCTTGACGGCGTCGAGCGCGACGTCAGCGTGTCGGCGATGCCGCTCCAGGGACAGGGTGGGCAGAACCTCGGCGCGATCGCGTTCTTCTGGGAGTCGACGGCGGGATGAGAGCGACGATTTGGGGCGCTCGCGGCTCGCTGCCTAGCTTCGGTCCCGAGAACACGCGCTACGGAGGAAACACCGCCTGCCTGGAGGTGCGTGGTGATGCGGACGAGCTGCTGGTCGTCGACGCCGGCTCGGGCATCAGACCGCTCGGCGAGTCCCTGTCCTCCGACTTGAGGCGCGTGAACCTGCTGCTAACGCACCTTCACATGGACCACGTGCTCGGCCTCGGCTTCTTCGCCCCGATGTACGATCCGGATGCCGTGGTCACGGTGTGGGGTCCTGGTGTCAGCCCAGACGCGCTCCGCGCCGAGATCAACCGCTACCTCTCGCCGCCGCTGTTCCCGGTTCGCCTGCGCGACCTTCCCGGCAGCCTCGAGTTCCACTGCGTGCCGCGCGGCACGTTCGAGATCGGACCGTTCGCGATCGACGCCAACTACGTGTGTCATCCGGGCCCGACCCTCGGTTTCCGGATCAGCGAGAACGGGGCCTCGATGTGCTTCATGCCGGATCACGAGCCGGCGCTCGGCGCCCACGAGTTCCCGGATGATCCCCAGTGGACCTCCGGCTTCGACTTGGCGCAGGGCGTGGACGTGCTCTTGCACGACACGCAGTTCTCCGCCTCGGAGTATCGCCAGCACGTGGGCTGGGGACATAGCTCGATACTGGACGCCGTGCAGTTCGCCGCCGCTGCCGGCGTCAAGCGAATGGTCACCTTCCACCACGATCCGTCCCACGGCGACGCGGAGCTCGACCACATGATCGCGGGCGCACGCGAGCTGGTGCACCCCGAAGTGATGCTGGTGCCCGGCACCGAGGGCTCCACCATCCACATCGCCAGCCGCTGATCGGTCATGTCCGAAGCGCGGTAGCCCAGTGGGAGAGGGCGAGATGGAGCGGCTGAACAAGGCCCTGGCACGGTCGGGGGTCGCATCGCGGCGCCGAGCGGACGAGCTCATCAAGTCGGGGCGGGTGTCGGTGAACGGTGCGGTGATCCGGGAGCTCGGCACGACCGTCTCGGCCTCGGACGAGATTCGCGTCGACGGCGAGCGAGTCGGCCCGCCGCCGTCGTTGCGCTACATCGCCCTGCACAAGCCGCGCAACGTGATCACCTCGCGCGGCGATCCGGCGGGACGGACGACGGTGGTCGAGCTGGTGCCGGAAGAGTGGCACCTGTTCCCGGTTGGCCGGCTCGACTACCCCAGCGAGGGCCTGATCCTGATGACGAACGACGGGCAGCTGGCGCACGAGCTGACGCACCCGCGCTTCGAGCACGAGAAGGAATACCGGGTCAAGATCTCCGGCACCCCGACGGAGACGACGCTCAAGCTGTGGCGTGAGGGGATGCACCTCGAGGACGGCCGGACGCTGCCCGCGAACGTCCGCATCGAGTCCAGCACCGGTTCCGGCACCTGGCTGCGGTTCGTCCTGCGCGAGGGCCGCAACCGTCAGATCCGGCGCATGGTGGAGGCGATGAACCACCAGGTCCACCGCATCTTGAGGACCAGGGTCGGCACGGTGACCCTGGGTGATCTCGCCCCTGGCGAGTGGCGCGAGCTGACGAGCGACGAGGTTGCTGCGCTGCGCGATCCCGATCACGCGGTGACCGAGGAGCCGTCCGGCGCCAAGACGGGCGCGGAGCCACGCTACAAGCCCGGCTGGGCGAGGCCCAAGCCGCGGCCGACCCGTCCCGGCCAGCGCTCACGTCAGCGCCGGGGGTCCCGGACGACGCGCGGCCGCGGGGGACGCCGCCGCAAGGGCTGATCCGGCCGGTCGCCCCGCCTACACGCGACGAGCCCGGCGGCAGATGTACTATCATTGTGCCTCCGGCCAGCCTTTTCGGGCTCGGCCCGCGGGTGGCTGCACGCCCCAGCAGCGGGCGAGGATAGCCGACATATGCGAGGTCGACATGGGCCGGGCTGAGGACTCACGATGAGCGTCGCGACCGGGAAGCCGCTGGATCAGGCGCGAGGCGCAGGCGTTGGCGAGCACGCCAACGCGGACTCAGCACGCATGGTGGCCGTCGGGGCACGCCGCTCCGACGCACCGGCGTCGGTGGAGCGACCGGTTGACGGACGGCGACCGGGGCTGAGCCTCCGCTGGCGCCTCGTGGTGGCGGCGGCGCTGCCGCTCGTCATCGCTGCGGTCGCAGTCGCTGCCGTCCTGACGGCCGGCGCTGGCGGCGCGGCCGGGTCAACCGTCGGCGTCGTGCTTGCTCTCATCCTGGGTGGGGTGCTCGGCATGACTTTGGCGGGCGCGGCGATCAGCCGCTGGCTGCGGCCGCTGGCGGACATCGCGGCGACCGCCAGCCGCGCGACCGGCGCCGACGCTGACGCCGCGTTCCCCGGATCCGACGCCGACGAGCTGGTGGTCCTTGCCGCGGCGGTCGACACGCTCGTCGCCGACGTTGCCGCCAGCCGGCAGGAGCTGGGCATACGGGCGCCCGCGCGCACGCGGCTGCTGGAACAGCTCATCAACGCTCAGGAGGAGGAGCGCAAGCGCATCGCGCGCGAGCTCCACGACGGCGTTGGTCAGGCGCTGCTGTCGCTGATGGTCGGGCTCAAGCTCATCGTCGACACTCGGTCGCTCGAGGCGGCGCAGGCCAAGGCCGAGGACCTGCGCGGCGTCGTCAGCGAGTCGCTGGAGCAAGTGCGGACCCTCAGTCGCGAGCTGCGCCCCAGCGTGCTGGACGACCTCGGGCTCGCGGTCGCCCTGGACCGCTACACCGCCGAGTTCTCCGGGCGGCACCCCCTGATCTCGGTCGATCTGCACTGTGACTTGACCGATCGCGTCCCGTCCGTCGTCGAGACTGCGCTGTACCGCATCGTCCAAGAGGCGATGACCAACGCGGCCCGCCACGGCGAGTGCGACAACATCGGCGTGCTCCTGACGCGGCGCGAGGGGTCGGTCCAGGCGATTATCGAGGACGACGGCGAGGGCTTCGACGTCGAGACCGCGCGGCGAGCCGGCCGCAGCGTGGGCCTTCACGGCATGGCGGAGCGCGCGGAGCTCGTCGGTGGCAAGCTTGACATCGAGAGCAACAGCGAGGGCACCACGGTCTACGTGGAGGTGCCGGTGTGACGGACCGGATCCGGATCCTGCTGGCCGACGATCACGCGCTGCTGCGAGCCGGGATGCGCGCGCTGCTCGACGGTGAGCCCGACATGGTGGTGGTGGGCGAGGCCGGCGACGGCGCGGAGTGCGTCGAGCTGGCGCAGCAGATCAAGCCCGATGTGATCATACTCGACATAAACATGCCACGGTGCAACGGCCTGGAAGCGCTCGGCGAGCTGCGCGAGCTGGTGCCGGCGAGCCGCGTGCTGGTGCTCACGATGCACGACGACGCCGGCTACTTGCGTCGAGTGCTGGCGTCCGGCGGCGTTGGGTACGTGCTCAAGCAGGCGGCCAGCGACGAGCTGCTGTCGGCCATCCGCGCGGTTCGGGAGGGCGGCACGTACCTGCACCCTGAGCACACGAAGCTGCTGCTCGAGTCCGCGCCCGGTGCGGAGCCGGCGAGCCGCCGCCCGAAGCGGCCCAACGAATCGCGCTACGAGCTGCTTAGCGAGCGCGAGGCGCAGGTGTTCGAGCTTCTCGCCCTCGGCTACCGCAACGGCGAGATCGCCGAGCTGCTGAACTTGAGCGTCAAGACCGTGGAGACCTACAAGGCTCGGCTGATGCAGAAGCTCGAGCTCAGGAGCCGCGCCGCGCTCGTGCGCTACGCGCTCGATCTCGGGATCCTGAGCTCCGGCGACGACAAAGCCGGGCGGCACTAACCGCGACTCGCGATCGACGGAGCAGCGCCTTGAACCCGTTATCCCTCAAGCAAGGCTTCGATGTTCTTCGAGAGGTGGACCTCGGCGCGATCCAGCGCGCGGCCGAGGAGGGCTTCACGATGCTGCTGGTCGGCGAGCCCGACCTTACGCAGCGGCTGGCGTCCGAGCTGGAGGTCGTGCCCGGCGGAGGGTTCGTAGTGCAGGCTAAGCCGCCGCTGGCGGTCGGCACGGACATCGCGCAGCCGGCCGCCGCGCTGCTGGTTACCGGCGACGGACTCGTGAGCGCCGACCTGGCGAAGGCCCGGGACCAGCTGGAGGACGCCGGCGTGCCCGTGCTCGAGGTGCGGCTTGGCGCGCCGGCCGGGCCGGCCCTCGACTTCGAGTCCGCCGTGGCGCCGCGACTGATCGCACTTGGGGCCTCCGACCCGAGCTTCGGCCTGACCTTCGCGAGGCACTTCCCAGCAGCGCGCGACGCGTACGTCCGCGATCTCGTAGAGGACGTGTCACGCGTAAACGCCACGTATGCGTTCTCAACGGGGCTGGGGCAGCTCGTGCCGGCCATAGGGATTCCGCTGGCGCTGGCCGACATACTCGTGCTGACCAAGAACCAGCTGATCATGGCCTACAAGATCGCCTTGGCGGCCGGCAAGCCGGCAACCGGTCGACTCTTGCTCGCACAGGTCCTCGCCGTCATCGGGAGCGGTTTGCTGTTCCGCCAGATCGCGCGCGAGCTGGTGGGCTTGGCGCCGGGCATCGGCATCGTGCCCAAGACCGCCATCGCCTACGCCGGCACACGGATCGTCGGACAGGCCGTGCGGACGTGGGCGCTGGAGGGGCGCGAGCTCGAGGCCTCCGAGCTGCGAACGCTGTACGGCGAGGCGCTGGACGCGGGGACCCGGGTGGCCGACGAAATACGCATGGGAGGCGAACGGCTGCGGGGGAGGCTCAGCCCCGATCGCTGACCCTCCCAATCGCTCGTAGGCTATTGACGAATGCCGGTCAGCCGTGGTATCTTGTCGCAGATCAAACATGAAAGGAGGCGTGCACATGGCGCAAGTGCATAGGTTGCCGAACCGCAACGACGTTGCGTCGTGGGCATGCATCTGTTGATCGACTCTCGGAGCTAGACTCTGTCGGCCGCAGGCGTGCCCGCCCTGCGGCCGTTCTCGTTGTGCCCGATCGCGTGACCGCCCTTTTGCGGGGCGCCCGCGAACCGGCGCGACAGTCCCCATCACGGACCGCGGCCGCAGGCGACGCGGACCTGGGGCCGCATCCCCCGGGCTCGGACAACCGTCGACGTGTCATCGCCGGCGCCGAGGGCGGAAGCGGCCGCAGGCAAGGGAGCCTGCGGCCGCTCAGCGCCTGACACAACCGTGAGGGGCAGGAAGTTGAACGACAGCAAGATTCATCACATCGACTACGATCACTACGAGTACGAGTACGACTATGACGCGCAGCGCGGGGACCGCCGCGCCCGGCGCGAGTCACGCAAGGCTCCGAACCACAAGCCGAAGCTCTCGGCGGCTGATCTCGTCGCTCTCGTGGCCGAGCGCGACGACACGGTCGAAACGGGCTTCGACACGACGTACGTGCCGTCGGAGTACGAGCGCGGGTGGCTGATCGATGCCCTGGGTGGCTTCTACTCGGTGGGGGACATCACCGATGTGCTGCGCCTCGTCAAGGGCGGCAAAGAGGCCTGCGTTTACCTGTGCCGCGCCAATCCCGACCTCGGTGTCGAGCACGTGGCGGCCAAGGTCTACCGGCCGCGTCGGTTCCGCAACCTTCGCAACGATGCGCTGTACCGACACGGCCGGCTGACGCTCGACGCGGACGGCAAGGAGCTCCACGACAGCCGGGCTCTCCACGCCATCCAGAAGGGAACGGACCGCGGCAAGCTCCTGCAGCACGTCTCGTGGATGGCGCACGAGTACGCGGCGCTGCAGGAGCTGTCCGACGCCGGCGCCGACGTTCCGCGGCCACTGGCCAGCGCGAGCAACGTCATCTTGATGTCATACGTGGGCGACGAGCTGCAGGGGGCGCCGACGCTTAGCCACGTGACGTTGCCGCGGGACGAAGCCGCGGCTCTGCTCGAGCGCATCCTCGCCAACGTCGAGCTGATGCTCGAGCGGGGCATCGTGCACGGCGACCTGTCGGCCTACAACGTCCTGTACTGGCGCGGCGATGTGTCGCTCATCGACTTCCCGCAGGTGATCGACCCGCGCGACAACCCGGTCGCGCGCGCCGTGTTCGAGCGCGACATCCGGCGCCTGTGCCAGTACTTCGCCAAGCAGGGGGTGGCGGCCGATGCACCCGGGATTGCGGCGGACCTGTGGGAGCGCCACGTGCGCGACGATCTCTGGTTGGAGCTGGAGCCGGAGTTCGCCGCGGCCGCGGCCGATCTCGCGGACGACGAGTAGCCGTCCCGACGATAGTGGCGGAGGACGAGCAGCCGTCCCGACGGTAGGTCGGTGAGCCACCTGCGCGGGGGCGGCCGGTTGTGGGCAACCGGCCTGCTCTGGCATCCTTACGGCCCGCCGCAGGCGACCCGGACCTCCTGAGACGCCGCTGTCGATCCACGACGCGCGCGCGACGAGAACGAGGATGTGAGCTCATGACGCAGAGCGATGCCCGGACGACGGTCAAGCTGCACTCGGTGGACGCGCCGAGGAGCTTGACACCGCACGACGTGACGGTTGACGCAAGCGAGCGCGAGCGCTACGACGACGTCGCCTTCATGACCGCGATGACTCTGGTGCTCATGGGCAACTACGCCCAAACCGGTCACTATGGCGGGCCGCTGGCCTACACGCCGTACAACGTCGCGGCACATCTCGTGGGACCCGATGCGGGCGGGCTGCGCTACGACATCCGCGAGCCCAAGCTGCCGTTCGCAGACAAGTTCATGATGGCTGGCGGGCACAGCATCCCCACGTGCTACGCGCTGTGGATGATCCTGTACGAGGCGATGCTGCGCCAGGGCGAGGCGACCGGCGACGGCAAGTACGCGTTCGACCCGAAGGTGGCGATCCTCAGCATCGACGCGCTGGGCTTCCGGCGCGGTCCGGACGCCTTGAAGACGCTGCTCGCTGACAACGGGCTCGCGGCCGACCCTCTCTTCTCTCAGGCCGCCCTGCGCGGGATCCGGCCGCTGATGGGCCACTCCGAGACAACCGACGTGACGAACGACGTGAACGGCGGGCCGTCCGGCATCGGGATCTCGACCTCGGCCGGCAAGGCGCTGTTCTGGGACTTCGTGGGCGCGCCCGACTCGCTCAAGGTGTTGGCCCTGGAGGGCGAGTTCGCCCTGACCGAGGGTCACGCGCAGGAGCTGAAGACGGCGGCGCTGGCGCAGCGCGTGGGCCGCCGGCTGCGCGTCCTGATGTCGATGAACAACGCCGGCATCGACGACGATCTGATCGGCGGCGTGATCAACGAGGTGTACACCGGGTACGACATCGGCAACCAGTGGGCGTCGTACGGCTGGAACGTGCTGCGGATCGACGACGGCAACGACTTCGCCCAGGTCTTCGCGGCGCTGCAGGCCATGGAGCAGTGGCCGGCGGAGGACCGCCGGCCGATGATCGCGATCGGCAACACCCTCAAGGGCTGGTGGCCGGGAGCGGTCGACCATCACCTGGAGGGCTACGACGGCGAGTTGCTTGTGGGCTATCCCAGCCACCCGTACGCCCTGAAGATGAACTGCGACTACTTCGTCGCGCTGGCCGAGTCGTACGAGCGGCATTTCGGCGTCGAGTTCGCGGGCATCCGCGACGGCGTGCCCGGCTCGGAGGCCGAACGCCTGATCGAGTTCAAGACCAACATCGACGTCGCGCTGTCGGTGCTCGACGATCAGCCGGACCTCCGCGCATGGATCGCCGACAGGCTGGTCGCCATCGGCGACTCCGTCGACCGGTCGATGCACGTCAACATCCCGACCGATAGCGACCCATTCCTGGATGAGCGCCTGCTGCCCGAGAACCTCCCGGCGGAGCCGGTCGAGGTGGCGCTGACTAACAAGTCCACGGGCGAGGTCGCCGAGCGGACGATCACGCTCTTCCGGAAGCCGGGAGACAAGGCCGGCACGCGCCGCGCGATCAGCGAGATCGGCGCCTGGCTGAACTACGTGACCGACAACCGCTTCTTCACGATCGCCGCCGACCTGTCGGGCTCGATCAACATCGAGAACGCGAACTTCTTCGGGCACTACGACCCAGTGCTCAACCCGGCGGGAACGCGGCTCAAGGCGCCGATCGAGGAGGCCGTCAACGCGGCGACGATCGCCGGCCTGGCCAACCAGACCGTGTCGGCCGACCCGGACCTGTTCGCCGGCGTGTGGGGGATCTCGGGCACGTACGGCTCGTTCACGCCGCTCATGTACACGCCCGTCCGGGAGCACAGCCAGCAGAACCAGGACAGCCCGTTCCGGATCGGGGTCGTGACCGTCCTGGCCGGGCACTCCGGCCCGGAGACGGCGGCGGACGCGCGCACGCACTTCGGCATCTTCGCGCCGCAGGTGTGGACCCTGCTGCCGCGGAACCAGGTGATCAACCTGTACTTCTGGGACTACAACGACGTCGCCCCGGGCTACTTCGCGGCCGCGTCGCACGCG
>JBJYWW010000011.1:0-8580 GCA_046259645.1 Anaerolineae bacterium | reverse complement strand
TCCGCGGCCGACCATGACCGTGACAAGCGATGGCGCTGTCTGGTCACGCTCGCGCCCTAGCAGGCGTTGTACGGGGCGCAACGACGGATCTGGCGGGCGGTGACTGAGCCCGCCGCGAAGACGATGATGGGCCGCTGGTGCGCGCGCAGCGTTCGCGCCGGCTTGTTGTCGTTCTACCCACGCCAAGGCGTGAAGAGGAAAGGGAGAGTGTCTATGACTCGCAGGAGTGTGCTCGTCGCCGTCCTGCTGCTGGCATGCGTGGTGAGCATCGTGCCGGTAGCTCGCGCGCTGGAGCCAGGTGACGCACCCGCCGGAAGCGCGGCGCGGAGCTTGCCGGTCGGCGCCCCCAGCGCTGTGGAGGAGTCGGACGGCCCCGGTGACCCGGCCACATCGCACAGGCTCATCGTGGAGCTCGAGTCTCCCCCGGTCGCCGTGTGGGCGCAGGGCAGAACCGACCCCGGCTTGTGGACCAACGGTCAGCGCCTGGACGTCAGCGCGCCGGCGGCCGTCGCATACGAGCGGCTGCTCGAGCTGGAGCACGACTTGTTCGTCAAGCAGCTCAAGGTCGCCGTCCCGCAAGCCAAGGTGGCGACCTATCTCGACGAGCAGCTCGTCGAGCGCGAGGCCGACTACACAATCCTGGTCAACGGCATGGCCGTCGACGCAGGTTTGCACGCCGACCTCGACGCTCTGGAGGCCGCGCTGCGCGGCTTGCCCGGCGTCAAGGACGTCTATCGCGACTACGCCCACGAGCCGCACCTGTACGCCAGCGTGCCGCTCATCAACGCCGAGGCGACGTGGAACGTCCCGGAGATCGGCGGCATGGACAACGCCGGCGCGGGCATCAAGTTCGCGTCCGTGGACGGTGGCATCCTCGCCGACGCCGCGATGTTCGACGGCGAGGGCTACGAGTTCCCGACCGGCTTCCCGCTCGGCTACCTGGACAACGTCAACGGCAAGGTCATCGCCAGCCGCGCCTATTTCCGCACCTGGGACCCGCCGGCACCGGGCGACGAGTTCCCGTGGCCTGGCGAGCGCGGCACGTCCCACGGCCAGCACACGTCGTCGACCGCCGTCGGCAACGCGGTGACCGCCAACTACAACGGCGTCGACGTGGCGCTGTCGGGCGTGGCGCCGAAGGCGTACGCCATGAGCTACCGCGTCTTCTACTACTCGACGCAGGGCATCGGCAGCGTCTATTCGACCGAGTCGACCGCCGCGCTCGAGGACGTCGTCCGCGACGGGGCAGACGTGGTGAACAACTCGTGGGGCGGCGGCTCCTTCTCGCCGGGCGGCCCGGGCGACGTGGTCGACACCGCCCTGACCAACTGCTGGAAGGCCGGCGTCTTCGTCTCAATGTCGAACGGCAACAGCGGCCCGAACACCTTCACCGGTGACCACCCGTCAGGCGAGTACATCAACGTCGGTAACAGCACGACCTCGGGCCTCTTCGTCAACGACGGCATAAACGTGACCGCGCCCGAGCCGGTAACCGACACGCTGATGCACATGGCGATGGCCATCGGGCAGTACGGCGAGCTACTGGAAGGCGGCCAGACATACGGGCCGTTCGGGTACATCACCGCGGCCTCGGTCGACCCCGAGAACTTCGAGGGCTGCAACGAGTGGCCGGCCGGGACGTTCGACGGCAAGGCCGCCGTCATCAGCCGCGGCAACTGCGAGTTCGGCAAGAAGTCCTATTACGCAGAGCAGGCCGGCGCGCAGTTCGTGATCATTCACAACACGGAGGAGAACGGCGACGCGCTGGTGAACATGTCGGGCGGGGAGTTCGGCGTGTCAGTCACCATCTCGTCCGTGTTCATAGGGTACACCGGCGGCATGGGGATGACCGACTGGCAGGCCGAGCACCCGGACGACGCGGCGTTCGAGGCCAGCACCAAAGCCTATCAGGCGGGCTACACCCCCGACATCATGGCTGGCAGCAGCAGCCGTGGCCCCGCGGTCGGCTACCGGCTCGACCCGGACATCACCGCGCCGGGCACCAACATCCTGGCCCAGGGCTACGGCGACGGCGAGGGCGTCGACCGCCACCGCGGCTACGGCCAGGCGAGCGGCACCAGCATGGCCTCGCCGCACGTCGCGGGCTCGGCCGTGCTGCTGCGCCAGGCGCGCCCGGAGTGGTCGAACGACTACATCAAGTCGGCCCTGATGAGCACGTCGAAGTACCTGGGCATCTACAACGACTCCGGGCAGACCGTCCCGGCCCAGCCGCTCGACATGGGCGCCGGCCGGCTCGACCTGACCAACGCGACCGATCCGGGGATCATCCTCGATCCGCCGATGCTCAGCTTCGGCGTCGTGCCCAACGGCCGGACCGGCGCCGTCGCGGTCACGCTGACCAGCGTGAGCGACGAGACCGAGACGTACGAGCTGTCGTCCATCGACACCGCGCTCAGCATGACGGACACCGTCGAGGTGGCCGGCCTGAGCTTCGAGCCGGAGTCGGTCACGCTCGATCCGGGCAGCTCGGCGACCATCACCGTCACCTGGAACACCTCCGAGGCGCTCTACGAGCTCGCCGATAACCAGGGCTACCTACTGCTGACCAGCGACGCCCACGAGGCGCACATGCCGGCCTGGATGCGCATCGGCTACCCCAAGAAGCTCGCCGATGTGCTCCTGTTCGACAATGACGGCAGCGGCATCTCGTACGAGATCCGCGAGATGCTGTTCGGCGCGGGCAACGTGATCACGTTCACGAACTACGCCGACTACTACACCGACGTGCTCGACAACCTGGGCGTCACGTACGAGGTCTACGACTTCGACGAGTCGCTCTCATTCCCGAGCGCTGGCTACCTCATGCAGTACGACAGCGTGCTGCACTTCACCGGCGACAACTTCATAGACGTGCTGTTCGGCAACGCCGAGATGCAGCAGCTGCACGAGTACCTGGCCAACGGCGGCTCGTACGTCGGCTTCGGCCAGGAGCTGGCCGCTGTGCTGCAGTCGGCGAACCCGGCCGATCCCGAGGCGGGATCGGACTTCTATCAGTACGACCTCGGCGCGCAGTTCTTGCAGGACTCGGTAAACGGACAGCAGGTGTTCACGACTTCGGTGCAGCCCATCGTCGGCATGCCCGGCACGGCGTTCGACGGGCTGGCGTTCGACATGAGCGCCACCGGCGACGGGGCGGGCAACTTGGTCTACGTGGACGAGATTCGCCCGAACCTGAACCCGACGGAGCTCAGCGATCCCGTCCTGCCTCCGCTGTTGACCTACCCGGGACCGAACGCCATCGAGCACGGCTACGTCGCGCTGTCGTACCGCGACCAGCCGACGCTCGAGCTACCGCACCTTGGGTGGCTCGGACGTTCGAGCTACTTCGCGTTCGGGCTGGAGGGCATCAACAACGACACCGGCTTCGCCGACAGGCTCGAGCTGGGCGCGCGCGCTCTCGGCATCGTGCTGGACGAGGCCACGGCCTCCATCTCGGCCACCGTCAACGCGGCATACATGGTGAGCTCGTTCAGCGCCGACATGGAGTCGACGTGGGGCACCTATCCGCTGACTCTGCGCTGGGACTTCGGCGACGGCACCGACTTCACCGACGCCTACCCGATGCAGAACCCGGCCGACCCAGACGATCCGGCCTACAACGTCGGCCACGTCTACACCAAGCCCGGCACTTACACGGTCCGCGTCGAGGCGGTCAACGACCTCGGCACACACGCCATCGGCGAGACGGAGATCATCGTCGGCGAAGTGCTGCCGGAGCACGGGTACATCGACCGCTGGCACTTCATCTACGCCCCGTTCACGGCCAAGGGCTACGACATGGACACGCCGGACGCCGACACCCCGTAGGAGTGTCGCAGTCCGTCGACCGATCGGTCGCTGAGCACTGGACCGCCGTCTCCGGTCACTAGTGGTCGCTGCGGGGATCGAGTGACCGCAAGTCGAAGCCGCCCCCCGGGCTCTCCGGGGGGCGGCTCTTGTTCGCCAGTGCGACGGGTGACTGTGTCCGGCGCGATGGACCACCGTGTCCGGCTATGCGCGCCCGAACAGCCGATCGAGGTGGTCCAGGGCCAGCGTCATCTCCGTGGCCGCCGCTTCGGCTTCCTTGACGCCGTGGCCTTCTTCGGCCGTCACGTGCAGCTGCAGCGGCACGCCTAGCTGCGACGCCTCGTCGGCCATACGCTGCACGGGTCCGAGCGGGCAACGCGGGTCGTTCTCCCCGTGCAGCACCAGCACCGGTCCCTTGATGGCGGCCGTGTGCGTGATCGGTGACCGCTCGCGATAGAGATCCGGCAGCTCTTCGGGCGTCCCGCCCATGAAGTAGGTATGGAACTGACGGAAGTGGGCATCGGCCAGCTCGTAGTCCTCCACCAGGTCGACGGGCGGCACGATCGCCACGCCCCCGACCCAGTCGTCGGGCTGGGTGCCCAGCGCCATCAGCGTCAGGTAGCCGCCGTAAGATCCGCCGAAGATCGCCGGCTTGGCGTCGAGCCCCAGCAGCCGGCCGGCATACTGCGCCGCCTGCCGCACGTCCTCCAGCTCGGCCCCGCCCAAGTCGCCGACTATCAGCTTCCTGAACTCGTCGCCGAACGAGGTGCTGCCCCTGAAGTTGGGCGAGAAAACGTTGTAGCCCGCGTTGACCAGCGCGAGGATGTGCGGCGTGTAGAAGTCGCCCGTGAACCACTCGGGACCGCCGTGCGCCTCCACCACCAGCGGTGCACCGGGCTCCGAGCTGCGGAGGAGCCAGCCCTGGATCTCGCGGCCGTCGGCGGCCTCGAACCAGTGCGACTCGGCCTTGACGCCGAAGCTTCCCGCTCCACCGCCGATGAGCGGGATGGTCTCGCCGTCGACCAGCGTGTAGATCCCCGGCTGCTGCTCGAAGCTCGAGCCCGACCAGATCGGGCCGTCGCTGGTGAGGGCGAAGCCGCCCGCGCCGACGCCCGAGAGCGGCTCCGACCACTCGCGCGTCCGAGTGTCGAGCTCGCGCAGCGTGACGCTGCCCTCGCTGGTGATCATCGCCACCAGTCTGTGGCCCGACTGCCACCGCATCGCGCCGATCTCGCCGGGAACGTCGACCCGCGCGACCTCGAGCAGCGAGTCGATGCTGCGCACGATGAGGGTCTGCGCGTCAGCAACGCCGTCCGACGTGTAGGCAAGGAGGCGCGCCACCGGGTGAACGGCCGGATTCCTGTCCTCGGACGTCTCCGACTCGGAGATCCAACGGGAGACGCCACCGCTCGGCTCGATGACCGCCAGGCGCGTCCCAGCGCCGCGCCCGACTGCCGCTATGATCGTTCCGGACGCCATGTCGTAGTCTGAGGACAGGATCTGCTCTTTCGACGAGAACAGCTCCTCGATCTGCCCGTCGAGGCCGATGCGCCGCACATACACGGAGTCCGTATCGTTGCCGACCGCTATGAGCTCCTCGTCGCGCGTCCAGTGCAGATCGCCGATCCGCCCAAGCGGCTCGCTGGTGATCTGCGACAGCTCCTGCTCGGCCAGGTCGACCATGTGCACGGTGTAGCTCTCGTTGCCCCCGGCGTCCTTGGCGAACGCCAGCCACGGCTTGCGGGGGTGCAGCGCGGCGGCGCCCAGCACCGGCTCGTCGCCGGGAGTGACCGCGTGCCCGGTCTCCTCCCGCGGGTCCCAGATGTAAAGGCTGGGAACGCCGGACTCGCTCGAGAAGTAGGCGAAGTCCGCCCGGCTTGGCTGACCTGACGCAATGGCGTAGAAGGCCGTGTCGAACAGCTCCCTGGTCTTGGCGTAGTGGGGGCTGCTCGCGGGATCGTTGTCTGGCGAGGTGGTCATGAAGTGCGGCTCCTCCGTTGCGCTCGCGCGCCTGCAGCGGCCGCCTCGTGCGCGGCGCCACGCAGCGCGTAGTGTAGCCGGGAAGGATAGCACCGACGGCGTCGCCGCCGTGGGCGACCTTCGACGGAGACACAGTGTCTCGGGACCATGCCCGTGCGTCAGGAGTGTTGACGCCGCTGTTGATCGCTCGCTGCGGCGTGTGAGTGCGTCCTTGTCGGCCACCGGCCGCGGTGGGTGACGCTGCCGGCTCCGGCCGGTGACGCCGGCGGACCCGGCGGTTGAGGCGCCCCGCCCTAAGACGCGAGGTTGCCGGCTTCGGACGGCGAGGCGGATGGCTCCGGCCAGTGGCCCCGGTTAGGGGCGGGCTGTATGATGTCCGGCAGCGCGGTGCCCTGCGCGCAGCGAGGGCGAGACCGCGTCGCACGGCTAGGAGGGGTACGATGGCAGCATTCCGCACGTCGCCGCCACAGCGCCTGCTCGCGCGGGCCGGTCTGCTGGGCGCGGTCTTGGCCGCTGCTGTCGCCGTTCTCAGCCTCCAGGTGGTGACGCAGCTCGCCCGCCCGGTCGCCGGCGCCCCATCGGCCGCCACCATCTTCGTCGACCTGAACGATCCTACACCGGATGGGCCCGGCTGCGGCTCGCCCGCCAACCCCTGCAACACGATCCAGGCCGGCATCAGCAACGCGGCGGCCGGCGACACGGTGCGCGTGGCGGAGGGGGTCTACTACGAGCGGCTGAACATCAGCAAGGACCTGACGCTGCAGGGCGCCAATCGCGCCACGACGCGCGTCGACGCCGAGGACCTCGGTCGGGCGGTGGTTGTGTTCGGCGACAGCACGGTCACCATCGAGCAGCTGACGATTCAACACGGCCGCTCGCCCGAGGGCGGCGGCCTCAACATCAACTTCAGCCAAGTGACGCTGTCGGACGTCGACGTGGCGCAGAACACCGCGGTAACCGACGGCGCCGGCGTGTACTGCGGACCGGGCAGCACGGCGGTGATCAGCTACACGCGGGTCTTCAGCAACAACGTCATGGGCGAGCTCGGCGGCGGCGGCGGGGTGTACGTGGCCAGCGACGCGCACGTCACCGTGCATCGCAGCGAGATCCATCACAACGTCGCGGGGCGTGGCGGCGCCATCGCCAGTGTAGGCACCGTGTCGGTCACGAACAGCTCACTGCACCTAAACACGGCGCGCGCCTCCGGCGCCGGCATCTGGACGGACGGCATCGCGCTGGTGAGCGACAGCGCGGTGCGAGACAACAACGTGGAGGAGGCCAACAGCGACGGCGGCGGCATCACTACCTCCGGCCTCCTCACCGTCGAGCGATCGACGATCCAGGGCAACTCGTCAACCAGGTACGGGGGCGGTATCAACAGCCTGGTGGGCTCGACCACGGTGCGCGACTCCACAATCTCTGACAACTTCGGCTCAATCGGCGGAGGGATCTTCAACGAGCCCAACGCGCTGCTGACCGTGGACGACAGCACGCTGTCGGGCAACGACGCCGAGGTCGGGGCCGGCCTGCGCAACCACGGCACCGCCAACCTGACCAACGTCACCGTCAGCGGCAACCGGGCCACGGGCAACGGCGGTGGCCTGGCCAACTTCATCGGCACACTGGACCTGCTAAACTGCACTATCCCGGCCAACGAGGCCGACGTCGACCACGTCAACGGCGGCGACGCCGGCGGCGTGTTTCGCACCGACGGCACGGTGCGCCTCAAGAACACGCTGCTGGCCGCCAATGCCGACCTGAGCCCCACGTCGCAGTACGACGATTGCTTCGGCAGCTTCCAGTCCGACGGCAACAACCTGGTCGGCGACGCAGACGGCTGCACGGGCTTCTCCGGATCGGTCGACGACATCACCGGTACGTCGGCCGTGCCTATCGACCCCGAGGTCGGATCGCTGGCGGACAACGGCGGCCAGACGCTCACGCACGCCCTCCTGGCCGGTAGCCCGGCGATCGACACCGGCAGCGACGTCGGGTGCCCCAGCGCGGACCAGCGCGGAGCCCATCGACCGTTCGACGGCGACGGCAGCGGCGGCGCAACGTGCGACATCGGGTCGTTCGAGCTCGGTCCCACGGTGGCGACGCAGACGCCGACATCGACGTCGACAGCGACGTTGACGCCGTCGCCGACGATCACGCCGACGGCGACTCTCACACCGTCGCCCACGCCGACGGTGTCGGTCACGCCGGAGGAGTCGCCTACGCCGACAGCGACCAACACACGCTTGCCGACGGTGGGCCCGACGCCCACACCGACGCTCGGCCCGTCGCCGACGCCGACGATCGCGCCCTCCCCGAGCGCGTCGCCGACCGAGGTCCCGCCGACGGCCAGCGACACCCCGGCGGTGGAAACGGCAACGGCCACATCGGTGCCGCAGACCGACACGCCCACGTCGACGGACGAGCCGGTCACCCCGGTGCCGACGGATGCGCCGAGCGCCGTGCCGACGGCCTCAGCCACTATGCCGATCGACACGCCGAGCCCGGAGCCGTCGCCGGAGCCCGCCTACCTGCCGATGGTCGCTCGCTAGCCGCCGATCAGCTCTGATCCCGGCCAGGCCGCGCGGACGAGCGCCGGCAGCGCCTCGCCAGCGGGTGCGCGCAGCGCATATCGCACGAACGGCGATACCGGGGTCTCCTCGGGATTCACCTCGATGATGGCGGCGCGCGCGCGCAGCGCCTCGAACGGGAGAGACGCGGCCGGCTCGACCAATCCCGACGTGCCGACCGAGATGAACACGTCGCACCTCTGCGCCGCCGCGATCGCCTCTCCCA
>JBJYWW010000010.1:0-11650 GCA_046259645.1 Anaerolineae bacterium | reverse complement strand
ATTCCTTGACGAATGCGCGCACGTCTCGCGCGGCGCCGACGTCGAGCCCGAGGGACGGCTCGTCGAGGAACACGAGCTTGGGGTCGCTGACGAAGCCCCGCACGAAGTTCATCTTCTGCCGCAGCCCCGTGGACAGGTCCGAGATCTTGCTGCCGCGCCTGTCGGCGATGCCGACCAGCTCCATCAGCTCGCCAATGCGCCGCTTGGCGTCCTTGCTCTCGAGGCCGTAGAACCGGGCGAACATCCAGAGGTTCTCCTCGTCCGTCAGCAGCCCGTAGCCGCTGGTCTCGCCGCCGCTGACCAGGCTGATGTCGGGGCGTATCCGCCGCTCGTCGGTGGCGACGTCGTAGCCGTTGACCATCGCCCGACCCGACGTCGGGAGCAGCAGGGTGGACAGGATCTTGATGAGCGTGGTCTTGCCCGCGCCGTTCGGGCCCAGGACGCCGAACAGCTCGCCGCGCGCGATCTCCAGCGAGACGTTGTCGAGCGCCACGATCTCCTTGGCCGGCTCGCCGCGCTTCGCGCCCTTGACGCGATAGGTCCTGCACAAGTCGATGCACTCGGCGGCGGGCGGGACAGACGGCTGCGCATCGACGGGCGCGCCGGTCTCTGTCGCCCGCCGGGCGCTATCGAGTGCCACACGTCCGGCGGCCGTCACGTCCGCCTCCTGTTGGTTGCGGCGCGTGCGGACTCGCAGTTGTCGCAGCTGCAAAACGCCTCCGGGAAGGCGTTCGCGGCCGACGTGCCGAGGAAGGTCAGCTCCATGTGCCCCCGCGTTCCGGGCGCTGGCGGTCACAAGACGGCGCCCGGGGGCAGTATACCCCGCCGGGCGCCGTCGACGCGTCGGACATTTGGTCTAGCCCGCCTACGTACGGCGGATGGTCCGGGTCCTAGCCGGAGCCCCTCGACGAGCGTGGCCGGTCCCATCGCCCGGCGAGGCGGCCGGGCGGAGTTGGCGCGGCAAGCGCGCGCCGCGGGCGCGCTGCCGCACGCTAGAACGGGTAGCCCTGCGCCCCCTGGAGGCCCTTGATGGCTGAAATCTCGCCGGTGTGCGCGAATGTGTTGCCCAGCGGTATCAGCGTCAGCACGTCACCCAGTCGCATCGCCTCCATGCCGAACGGCGACATGTCGATCTCGCGGTCGAGATCCGCGTCGCTGAGGCCGCCCAGGTACTCGTCCGTGGCGGCGAACACAGCGTCGGCGTACGGCTTCAGCGCCGAGACGCCGCTCGTGAACTGAGCATCGGCCTCGTTGGAGAGCCGCAGCGCGTTCGGCACGCCTGTCTGCTCCTCCCAGTTCCCGCTCTCCCACAAGGTCGGCCTCCCCTGCGCGAGCTGTTGGATGGCCATGTCCTCGGACTGCGCGATGTGGGCCGCCAGCTGCGCGATCGAGCTGACCCTTCCGGGCGGCCTGTACGTCGCCTGCTCGTCCGTGACGTCGACCGTCGTTTGATCGAACCAGTAGTGCGACGCGCGGAACGCGCTGCGTAGTGAGTCGACTCCGTTCATGTAGTCAGGTCCTCTCTGGTTGTCGCTGATGGGCGCGCGCGGCGGCGGTCCGTCGCGCGCTTAAGCGCAATGGTAGTCAGAAAAAAACGGGGACCCAAACCAGCGGTGCGCCGACCAGGGCTTGGCCCGGCCTCCTCGCCTGGCATATAATGACCCTTCGGCGGGGCTGTAGCTCAGCTGGGAGAGCGCTACAATCGCACTGTAGAGGTCAGGGGTTCGAATCCCCTCAGCTCCATGGTTGGCCCACATCTGCTGGTCGGGATGTGGGCCGCGTCATTTGGGCGCGCCGTGCGGCGCGTGCCGCCTGGTGCGCGCCCGGCCGGCCTCATGGCCGCAGGGAGGCGCTCACTCAACGCGGGGAGGTGTGGTCGGACATGAGCACCGCAGGTGAGGCGCCGGACCGCGTCGGCGCGTTCCGGGCACTGGTGGCGGACAGGCAGGGCGAGGTCTTCGCCGCGCAGGTGCGCGAGCTTGGCGCGGCCGACCTGCCGGACGGCGACACGGTCGTGCGCGTCGCGTTCTCGGACCTCAACTACAAGGACGCGCTCGCGGTGGCCGACAAGGGCCGGATCCTGCAGCGGCTGCCGCTCGTGCCGGGCATCGACCTGGTGGGCGCGGTCGTGGAGTCCGCGACCGGCCAGCACGCCGTCGGTGACAGCGTGCTGATCAACGGCTACGGTATCGGCGAGGGCCACTGGGGCGGCTATACGCAGCTGACTCGAGTGCGGTCCGATTGGCTCGTGCCTGTTCCGGCAGGTCTCACTGCTTGGCAGGCCGCGGCGATCGGCACGGCCGGCTACACGGCCATGCTCAGCGTCATGGCGCTGGAGGACCACGGCGTCGCTCCAGGCGATGGGCCGGTCGCGGTGACGGGCGCGTCGGGCGGAGTAGGCAGCTACGCGGTCGCGCTCCTGGCAAAGGCCGGCTACGAGGTGGTTGCCTCAACCGGGCGCCCGCGCACGGCGCCTTACCTGCGGCGGCTTGGCGCGACGGACGTCATCGGGCGCGAGGTGCTCGAAGAGGCGTCGAAGCGCCCCATGGGCTCCGAGCGCTGGGCGGGCGCGGTGGACGCCGTCGGTGGAGCGACGCTCGCTGGGCTGATCGCGACGACTCGCAGGCACGGCAGCATCGCGGCGTGCGGCCTGGCGGGCGGGCACGGCCTGGAGACGACCGTGTTCCCGTTCATCTTGCGAGGGGTGAGCTTGCTGGGGATCGACTCCAACTTCTGCCTGCACGAGCGGCGCGAGGAGGCGTGGGACCGACTCGCGAAGGACCTCACGCCCGAGACCATCGAGCTGATCGCGCCGCACACGGTGGCGCTGGGCGAGCTGCCCGAGCTGAGCATTCGGTTGCTCGCGGGCGATGTCGAAGGGCGCGTTGTCGTCGACCTGGGGGCCGAGTCGCGACCCAGACATGACCAAGGGGACGAAGATGTCTAACGAGGTCGAAAACTATCCGCCTTCCGTTCGGGACTACGTGCGCCAGCACTTCGCGAGCGAGGACGAGGCGCTGAGGGGGATCGGCCCGGCGGCGACCGCGGCCGGGCTGCCGAGCATCTCCATCGGGCCCGAGGAAGGTCGCTACCTGCAGCTGACGGCGGAGGCGATCGGGGCCCGACGGGCGTTGGAGATCGGGACGCTGGGCGGCTACAGCGGCGTCTGGATCGCGCGCGGGCTGGCGCCGGGCGGACTGCTGGTGACCATCGAGATGGACCCGCGGCACGCGGACGTCGCCCGCCGGAGCTTCGAGCGCGCGGGCGTCGCCGACCGCACTGACATACGAGTGGGCCGAGCCCTGGAGGTCTTGCCCTCGCTTGAATCGGAGCCGCGGTTCGACCTGGTGTTCATCGATGCCGACAAGACCGAGTATCCTGACTACCTGGACTGGGCGCTGCGCCTCACGCGACCCGGCAGCGTCATTGCGGCCCACAACGTGTTCCGTCGCGGCCAGGTCGTGGCGCCCAGCGACGACCCGCAAGTGGAAGCCACTCGCGAGTTCAACCGGCGAATCGCGGCCGACCCGCGACTAGAGTCGACGCTGTTGCCGCTGAGGGACGGCATGTCGTTCTCGGTGGTGCGAGCCGGGTAGCGAGACAGACGCCGAGCCGGACAGCGAGACAGGCGATTCCTGAGAGAAGCAGCGCAGGAAGTGCAGCGAGAGGACCCGAGCCGATGAGCGCCAGCACCGACCAGCCCACGCCCGAGGTCGCCGCCGCGGCCGCTGCCCGGCGCCAGCGGGAGACGGATCACCACGGCTACGACCCAGGTGTGATCGAGCCCAAGTGGCAGGCCCGATGGGAGTCAGAGGGGCTGTACACGCGGCCAGCGGATCCGGCCAAGCGGCACTACTTGCTGACGATGTACCCGTACCCGTCCGGCAACCTGCATATCGGCCACTGGTACGCCTTCACGCCGACGGATGCGCGCGGCCGCTTCATGCGCATGCGCGGCCACGACGTGTTCCTGCCGATCGGGTTCGACGCCTTCGGGCTGCCGGCGGAGAACGCGGCGATACAGCGCGGCGTGGACCCGCGCGAGTGGACGCTGGCCAACATCGATCAGATGCGCCGGCAGTTCCGGTCGATGGGCGCGATGTTCGACTGGACGGCTGAGATCGTCACCTGCCAGCCGGAGTACTACAAGTGGAACCAGTGGTTCTTCCTCAAGCTCCTGGAGCGAGGGCTGGCGTACCGCCAGCGGGCGGCGGTCGACTTCTGCCCGTCGTGCAACACGACCCTGGCCCGGGAGCAGGTGATCGGCGAGGAGAGGCTGTGCGAGCGCTGCGGCACGCCCGTGGTCAAGAGGGAGCTGGAGCAGTGGTTCCTGCGCATCACCGACTACTCTGACGAGCTGCTGGAGGGGCTGGAGGCGATCGACTGGCCGGAGCGCGTGAAGACGATGCAGCGCAACTGGATCGGTCGCAGCGAGGGCGCCGAGATCGACTTCGAGCTGCCGTCGATCGGGGAGACCATCTCTGTCTTTACGACTCGCCCGGACACTCTGTATGGTGTGACGGCCCTCGTACTCGCACCGGAGCACCCGCTCGTGGACCGCCTGACCTCTGACAATAGCAGCGGTGCGGTGCAGACGTATCGCGAGCACGCGGCGCGAGCATCCGAGATCGACCGCTTGGCGGCCGACCGGGAGAAGACCGGCGTCTACATCGGGGCGTATGCCAAACACCCACTGACTGGTGGTGATCTGCCGGTTTGGATCGCCGACTACGTGCTCATGACGTACGGGACCGGCGCGGTGATGATGGTCCCTGGTCACGACGAGCGCGACCATGCGATGGCGACCAAGTACGGTATCGACATTGTCGAGGTCATCCGGCCGCCGGGCGACCCTGACGCCGGCGTGCTGGAGGGCGCGTACCCCGGACCCGGAGTGATGGTGAACTCCGGCCCGTGTAACGGCATCGTTTCGACGGCGAAGTACGCGGCGGACGAGTGGACGCCTGAGCTGGCCGCCGAGTATGGCCTGCCGGCGAGGCTGTCGTCCGAGGGCAAGCAGGTCGTGGTGCAGGCACTGGAGAAGCTCGGAATGGGGCGCCCGGCTGTGACCACGCGACTCCGCGACTGGCTGATCAGCCGCCAGCGCTACTGGGGAACCCCTATTCCCGTGGTGTTCTGCGACCGTTGCGGCGCAGTGCCCTTGCCGGTCGAGGAGCTGCCGATCGAGCTGCCGGCGGATGTCGAGTTCACGCCCACCGGCGAGTCGCCCCTGCGGCAGGCCGAGGACTGGGTCAGCACGGCTTGTCCGATCTGCGGTGGTCCGGCGCGCCGCGACACCGACACGATGGACACGTTCGTGGATTCATCCTGGTACCAGTATCGATACCTGAGCCCTGAGTACCAGCACGGTCCCTTCGACCCGGCGGAGTCCGACTGGCTGCCCGTCGCCCAGTATACGGGCGGCATCGAGCACGCCACCATGCACCTCCTCTACACACGCTTCTGGACTAAGGTCATGCGCGACCTCGGCTTGGTGGAGTTCGACGAGCCGATGCTGGCCCTGTTCAACCAGGGGATCATCCTCGGCGAGGACTCGGAGAAGATGTCCAAGAGCCGCGGCAACGTCGTGGATCCGGACGACCTCGTGGCGCGCTACGGCGCGGACACAGTCCGCGCGTACCTCATGTTCATCGGCCCGTGGGACCAAGGCGGTCCGTGGGATCCGCGGGGGATTCAGGGCGTCGTGCGGTGGCTCAACGACGTCTGGTCCCTCGCTCTCGAGGACGGCGCAGGCGATGGTCCCGAAGGCGCGAGCTCGGGCGGGGGCTCGGCCCTCACAGAGGTCGGCCAGGTTGACTCCGCCGCGCCATGCGAGGCGGAGCTGCGGCGCGCGACACATCAGACCCTGCGGCGAGTGACGGAGGATCTGGAGGAGTTCGGCTTCAACACCGCGGTCGCGGCGCTCATGGAGTACCGCAACACGCTCAAGGGCGCTCGTCAGGATTGCGCGGGGACCGACGCCTGGGACGAGGCGATCGACACCATGCTGCTCATGATGGCGCCGCTGACGCCGCACATCGCCGAGGAGCTGTGGTCGAGGCGCGGCCGGCCGTACTCGATCCATGCCCAGCCGTGGCCCGAGCACGATCCGGCGCTGGCGGCCGACGAGACCTTCGAGCTGGTCGTCCAGGTGCGCGGCAAGGTCCGCGACAAGCTGACGGTGCCCGTCGGGATCTCGGAGGAGGGTGCGATCGCGGCCGCTCTCGCCAGCGAGGCGGTGCAGCGAACGCTGGGCGACGAGACGCCGAAGCGCCTCATCTACGTGCCCGGCAAGCTGGTCAACGTCGTGGTCTGACCAGCCTGCCGGGAGGCGTGCTCCTGAGGCGTGCCCCTATGGCTCGCTGACGGCGACGGCCTGGGCGCAGTTCAGCTCGATCGAGAACAGCCGCTGCTCGGGCTCGAGCTCGCAATCGGCGATCGGCTGGTCGTCGGGGCAGTCTGCGTCCTCCGACGGCTCCCAGTTGACGTTCAAGAGGCACAGCGCCTGCGACTTGTCGAACCCGGCCTCGGTGCCCGTCGGTCCGTCGGCGATGTACTGGATGTTCTCGGCCCAATCGCTCGACGCGAGCACGGTGCGAATCGAGTCCGCTACAACGAGCACGTTCTCGAAGTCGGCGCCGGTGCCGGACGCGGACATCAGACAGCCGGTCCCGACCGCGCCGGTCACGTAGTCCGCGAAGTCGGCATCGGTGGACGCGACCTCCGCCCCCAGGGCGGCGGCGATGGCGTCGGCGAGGCTCGCGCACTCGTCGGGGTCAATCGGCTTCAGCTCGGCGTTGGCGCCCATGTCGCCGTCGCCGGCCTCGCCCTCCTCCCCGGATTGGTCGTTGGTGTCGCCCTCGTCGGCTGGCTCGGCCCCGCCCTCGTCGGCGGGATACCCGGCGGCTGGCTCCTCAGGCGCGCTCGTGGCGAGCTTGGTGCCCGGGTAGCCGCCACCGCCTTTGACGACGTCCTCCTGCGCACCCTGCTCCGTGTTCCCCGCGGGTTCGCCCGCCTGGTCGTTGGTGCTCGTGCACGCGGCTGCCGAAACGAGAAGCAGAGCCAGCGCAAGCACCACCATCCAGCGGTTGATAACGGCGTGTCTCAAGCTCATGATCTCATACCCTCTGAAGTCGTAGCGTGGCGATGACAACAACGGCTGCGCCGCCACCGGGCTCCGGGCGCACGGCGGCGCGATCGGGAACCACGACGGCACGGCCGCCGGCAATCCTACTCGCGGCCGCTTCGGCGGCAAAGCCCTCGACGGGTGTCTGGACGGTGCGGGTTCGAGTCCGATTCGCTCGCCTGTATCATAATATCCCGGCTGTCGCGATGGCTCGCCCACCGAGCACGGCGGCCGCCGGTGGGTCCGGGGCCAAAGTCGACCGGTAGGGCCCGGGCCAAGTTCGAAAGGGAGGTTGCTTCATGCGGCTCGCGAGACGCTCGACCCGTTCGGCTGCCGCGGCGACGTTCGCCGCGGCGGTCCTCTTGGCGACGACGGCCAGCGCCTTGGCTGTGCCAGACGCCCTGCCCGAGCTCGAGTGGGAGCGCCTGCCCGATGGCCCGGACGTCGCGCTGCAGGCGATGGTCTATGACACGGCGAACGACATGCTGTGGTCGTTCGGAGGGGTATCGGCCGACGCAGGTTCCAATCAGTTCACCAACGCGGTGTGGCGTCTCGACCTGGCCGAACCGGAGGCGCGATGGCAGCGCTTGGCATTGGGTGGTCTCCGTCCGCCGCCGCTGGCTTTCCACACGGCGGTCTACGACCCACTGCGTGGCCGGATGATCGTCTACGGTGGCTTGGTCGACCGGGACGGCACGAGCGACCAGACGCCCGCCGACGGCAACACGGTGTGGTTCCTCGACCTCGCCGACCCGTCGTCGCCCACATGGAGCCGAGAGTCGGTGCCCGGCGTGACCGCCGACCGGTTCGCCCACGCGGCCGCATATGTGACGGAGTTCGACGCGATGGTCGTGTCGGGCGGGCTGTCGACGTTCTCCAGTGCGCGCAACGACCATTACGCTCTGCTGCTGGGTGAGGAGCCGCTGCGGTGGCAGCGCCTGTCCAACGCTGGCTTCACGCCGCGTGCCGGTCATGCGCTGGTTTACGAAGCCGAGGGCGACCGGCTGTTGGCATACGGCGGGTTGTCCAGCCTGTCGGACGTAGCGACGTATGCCGACGTGCTCGAGCTGGACCTCGCCGAGGGCCTGGACGGCGCCGACTCCTGGCACCGGCTCAGCACGTCGACGCCCGGCGTCAACAGGGCGCTCATGGCGACAGCTTACGATCCCGACCTGCGCCTGTGGTGGGTCAGCGGCGGGATAGCCGCTAACGGTCGGTTCCTGCGCGATCTGTCGGTTCTCGACTTGAGCACGGACGCGCCGGAGTGGACCCGCACCCAGGTGGTATACAACGGCCCGCTCGAGCGGTTCGGCCACGCCGGAGTCTGGGACGGCATGCGCCAACGGATGATCGTGCAAGGAGGGACCCCGGACAACGCGGCCACGCTCAAGGACACGAGGGCGCTGGCGTACGTCGACGATGTCGCGACAGCGACCGCCACCGACGCGCCGTCAGCGACGGTCACCGCCTCGGCCACCGTCGGCACATCGGTCATTCCCACGGCGAGCGCTACCTCGACGGCGGCGACGCCGACCTCGTCCGCCACACCCGGCACGACCCCGACGGGACAGACGCCGGCTGCCACGGATGAGGCGACGGCAACCGCGACGCAGCCCGGGATCGCCACCGCGACACCGGCGGGCACGGAGACGCGCCTGCTCTACTTGCCGACGCTGCTGACTCACTGAGCCCGGCCGGCTGAGGCGAGCGGCGGCGATCCGGAACGCGCGAGCGGCTCCTGGCAGCCGCGACCCGGGACGACCAGGCCCCGTCGGCGGAACCGACCGGGCCGCGCGTCGTATACCTCCGCGACCGCCGCGGCGGTCCAGGCTGTCACGCAGCGACGCGCACGTCGTCACACAGCTCGGATCGCAGGCAACCAACCGGAGGAGTAGACATGAACCGCCACGCCGGCCGTACGCCCCGCCACGCCGGACACCAGCCAGACGCCCGTTCCGTGAGCGCGTCTGACACGCCCGCCGCGCGCCCGTCAGGCACCACCGCCGCGCGCCCGTCAGGCACCACCGCCGCGCGCCGCTCGGGAACCCGATCGGCAGCCAAGCCCGAAGCACGTCTAGCGACCCTGGGCCCGATGGCGCGATTCGCGATCGTCGCGGCGGTGCTGCTGGCAGTGGCGTGGACGCCGCTGGCCGCGGCTGAGAACCTCGGGGCGGACCAGGCGTCCCGCGGCGAAGGATCGAGCGAGTCCGGCCCCGATACGCCAGCGACGGCTTGGCGCCTCGACGGGGCGGCCACGCCTTCGCTCGGCGACGGTCGGCTAGCGGCCTCGCTCGCGCCGGTGTTCGACGAGACGGCGCCGCTGCGCGACCGACTTGCGCTCGCGCCGGACGGAACCGGTGCGCGCTTGGCGCAAACGCAGACGCTGTGTCCCGTCGAGGAGGGTCAGGACCCGTTCGCGGTCATCGATGCGTTCGTCCAGAGCGAGATGGCGGCGTATGGGTTCCCCGGCGCGCAGATCGCCATCGCGATGGACGGCGAGGTCGTCCACGCGCGGGGCTTCGGCTTGAAGCATCGCGACCGCTCCGATCCCGTCGATGCCGAGACGCAGTTCCGGATCGGCTCGGTCACGAAGATGATGACCGCGGCGGGGGTCATGTACCAGGTCGATCGTGGCCTGGACCTCAGCCAGCCACTGCAGGACTTCGTGCCGGAGTTCGAGCTGGCAGATCCCAACGCGGCGGCGAACATCACGGTGTGGAACCTGCTGACCCACAGCTCCGGCATCCCCGAGATCCAAACCGGCCGCGACGTCAACGGCCCGCAGACGCCCGAGGCGCTGTCTGAGTGGGCCGGGAGCCTAGGCAGTGTGCGCTCGTTTGCGCCGCCGAGCTCGTTCTGGAACTACTCCAACCCCAACTTCTCGTTGGCCGGACTCGTCGCGGAGCGGGCGAGTGGACAGATCTACAACCAGTTCATGGCCGAGAAGATCTGGGGGCCTGCCGGCATGACGTCCACCACCTTGCTGCCCGACGAGGTGATGGCCCGCGGCAACTTCACGTACGGGCACGGCGTCGACCCGGCGACGGGCGAGCCGGTGATCTACGCGCCGGACGCGTATGACAACTGGGAGTTCGCCCCGGCCGGCTTCGCTTTCGCGACGGCGAGCGACCTCGTGCGCTTCGCGTCGTTGCTAATGGACGGCGGCGGCGACGTGCTCTCCAAGTCCGCGGTCGAGTACATGCAGACGCCGGCGATCGATCTCGGCACGCTGCCCGGCAACGCCTACGGCTACGGGATCATGATCGAGCCGTTCAACGACCTCCTGCTGCGGCACCACGCGGGCAACATGCTGGGGTGGGGAGCGTACGTCCTGTGGTCGCCCGAGCACCGCTTCGCCGTTTCGACTCTCAACAACGGCGACGGCAACCTTACCGCCTCGCTCGTGTGTGCGCTGGAGGCCATGACCGGGGAGCCGCTGCCGAGCGTTCCGGACTACTCGACCGACCCATCCGAGTGGCAGGCGTACACCGGCGAGTACATGATCGTCGACAACCTGTTCCGGCTGCTGTACGGCTGGGATCGCTGGCTCCATCCGGCCGCCGTGACGCTCGAGACCGTCGACATGACGCCGACGTTGCGGCTGTCGGTGCCCGGGGTCCCCGACTTCATTAACCCGTCCGTGGGTTTCTCGCGGACGCTGACGCAGGCGGCGCTGAACACGTTCTACCTCGATGCCGACCTGGACGGCAGCCCCGACCCGACGTGGTCGGCCAGCTTCATCGAGGGCCTCGACGGCGAGCAGGAGGCGCGGTGGATCCGCAACCGCCTGTGGGTGGGCACGCGCTACACCTACGCCGGACCGGGCCTCTTCATGCCGTCGCTGTCCAGTGGAAGCCCGTGGTAGCTGTCGCGTGCGGAAGTGTTGCACCCGGGAGCACGGTGACGTCCCGTTGCGGCCCCGATGAGGTCCTGACCGGCTAGATTGGGCTGGACTGGGCGTGGCCTGGCACACATCATACGGGCATGAATACGCCGCCCGTCACGGACGTTGCCCTGCCGCCGGCGCGTGATGGCGACACGCGGGCTGCAGCAGCCTGATGCCCACCAAGTTCCTGCACACGGCCGACCTGCAGCTCGGACTGACGCGGCACTTCCTAGGGTCGGACGCCCAGCCGCGCTTCGCTGCCGCTCGCAACGACGCGATCAGGTCGATTGGCGAGCTGGCGGCCGATGAAGGCTGCTCGTTCGTCGTGGCGTGCGGTGACGTGTTCGAGTCGAACCACGTCAGCCGCCAGGTCGTGGTGCGAGCACTCGACGCCCTGGGCGACGTGCCGGTGCCCGTGTACCTCCTGCCCGGCAACCACGACCCGCTTGACGCCGGCTCGGTGTACCGGTCGGCGACGTTCCGGGCCAGCGTGCCCAGCAACGTTCACGTGCTTGAATCGGGCGCCCCGGTGGAGGCATCGCCCGGCGCGTGGCTGGTCGCGGCGCCGTGGCTCAGCAAGCACCCGCTGGAGGATCTGGCGGCGCGGTCGCTTTCTGACCTGCGGGAGCTGCTCGCCG
>JBJYWW010000009.1:1523-12948 GCA_046259645.1 Anaerolineae bacterium | reverse complement strand
CCGCAGCGGTCTCGATTCGCCCCGCTGCCGTCTCGTCGTCATACTCCGGATCGTAGTTCGTTTGCGCCGCGCTCTGCAGAGACAGCGTCATCGCACCCACCGCAACCACAAGACCCACCTTTTGAATCGCTGACAAAAATCCCATTCGTCCGCTCCTTTGTCTCAATGAGGGTCTATTATGCGCAAAACCGTAAGCCCAAGCAAAAAGTTATTATAAATTGTATTTTGTCAGCAGACCGATAGACTCTCAGAAACGAAGAAACAGCCAAAAGGACACTTGCCGATGACCGAAATCACCCCATTTTCCGACCCCTCGCCCCAAGAGAGCCCCGTCCAGACACCGGCGGCCCCCCCGATACCGGACGCCCAGAATCCGACCGGCTATCGGCCGTGGAGCCGGGGGCGGGTCTGGGTGATCTTCTTCCTCGGCGTCCATGCCGGAGGCTACGTCTGCAGCCGACCCGCAGTCCACGCCGCCGACGGATCGGTTCCGTCGCGGCTGGCGGTCGGACCTCGTGGAGCGCTTCGGGACGCCGGACGAGAACCCCGCAGCGTGGGCGGCAGTGTCGCCCAACGCGTACCTCGCGGACATCTCGGGACCCCTGCAGCTGCACCACGGCACGGCTGACACTTCCGTGCCCGTGGAGTACTCGGAGCGCCTGCAGGAGCAGATGGAGGCTGCAGGCCAGCAGTCGGAGCTGTATCTATACGAGGGCGACGACCACAACTTGTCGGCCTCGCTGGCGACGGCGCTGGCGCGGTCCGTTGCGTTCTTCGACGCGCACGTCAAAGGCGGCGGCTAGGCGAGCCCAGTCTCAACAGCTTCGCATCGTCCGCCGCAAGCACTCGAGCCGCCGCCCGCCGTTGGCGCGGCCTTACGTTGGTTGCCCGCCAGCCGTTAGCAGCCCGCCTTCGCCCGCCCGCCGTTGGCGCGGCCCTACGTTGGTTGGCCGCCAGCCGTTAGCAGCCCGCCGCAGGCGGCGCCCCCACCCCTATGGTGCTACGGCGACGACCTCGGCCACAGGCAGTCCGTCGACCAGTCGACCCGACGTGCGCACCTCGTCGCCAGGATCCAGCGTGCCGAGGCTCACGCCCTTCGGCGCGAAGCGCGTCGCGGAGTCGGTGTATATCGTGACGGTGGCTCCGCCGCCCCAGTATCCTGAGTCCGGCGCGACCTCGAACGTGCCCTGGGTCAAGTCGACCGCGACCACTTCGCCGATAAGCGCGAAGTCCTTGCGCTGCACCTGGTCGCCCTCGGCAAGCGCCACTTGCCCCGCCAGCAGGCTGGCCAGCAAAAGCGCCACCGCTATGGCGGCGATGTTCCTTGGCTTGGTCACGTTGATTGCTCCTGAGTAGTGTAGGGGGCGGCTGTGATTCGTAGTACATGACGCGCAGCCGGGGCTGAGGTTACGCGTTCGGCACCGAATCCGCGCGCACTCGCGAGCCGGCAATCGACTCCGGCAAGTGACGCCGCCGCTCGGCGCCTGCACGCTACGCCAGCACTAGATGCTGCCGCGTGACGCCTGCAAACGACGCCGTCACGTGATGCCGGCACTAGACGCCGCTGTGAGACGTCTACGATGTTGATGCGACTCTTGCCGACCCGCGGCTCGTGGCACCTGTTGACGCGCGAGAAACAGGCGCGGATCATAGGCCCATGAGCGACCGCCCGACCGGCACGGTGACGTTCCTGTTCACCGACATCGAGGGCTCCACGCGCCGGTGGGAGACCCACCCCACCGCGATGTCCGCCGCGGTATCGCGTCACGAGGAGCTCGTGCGCCAGGCGGTCGAAGCCAGTGGCGGGGTAGTCTTCAAGACCGTCGGCGACTCCGTCTGCGCTGTCTTCCGGACCGCCCCCGAAGCCCTGGTGGCCGCGATCGCGGCGCAGCGTGCCCTCGGCGCCGAGGACTGGTCGGCCTTCGGTCCGGGCTTCGGCCCGCTCGAGACTAGAATGGGCCTGCACACCGGCGCGGCGGAGGAGCGAGATGGCGACTACTATGGCCAGCCGCTGAACCGCTGCGCCCGACTGCACGCCGTCGGGCATGGCGGGCAGATCCTGGTCTCCCTGGCCACACAGCAGCTGTTGCGCGATCGGCTGGCACCCGGGCAGGAGCTGCGCGACCTCGGCGAGCACCGGCTGCGGGACCTGACCAACTCGGAGCACATATTCCAGCTCGTCGCGGCTGACCTGCCCGACGTCCGCAGGCAGATCACCTCCGCGGAGCGACTTCACGTCGGGGACCGAGTAGTGGTCGACGACTCGGCCTATGCCGGCGGCGTGCGGGACGCGCTCGCCGCTGTGCGCGGCGGGGGGCTCGACGAGACCGCGTCCGCCACCCTCACCCCCGAGCAGTTGCTCCGCGTGCTCGAGCACCGCCCGGCCGATCTCGAGTCCTACCGCCTGAGCCGGATCGCGAAGTGGTCGCAGCCCAGGCACCGACTCGACGGGCGCTTCGTGGCGCTCGAGCTCCTGGTGGATAGGGGCGAGCAGTCGCTGCTGGGCCGGTGGGAGCCGCGCGAGGAGACCTACGACGACCTCGGCGCGGTGATGGCGGACCACGTTGACGCGGCCTTGGTCGTTCTCGGCCCGCCCGGTGTCGGCAAGTCCACCCTTCTACGGCGCCTCGAGCTCGACATCGCCGTCGACGCCGTGCGGGCCCGCGCACAAGACCCGTGCGCCCGGGCCGGAGCCGACAAGGTGACGTTCTTCGTCCAGCTCAACCGATTCAAGCCGGGCAGGCGCGGTGCCGACCTACCTGATCCGGGCGAGTGGCTAGCCGAGCGGTGGGCGGTACGCTACCCGGACCTGCCGCCGCTGCCCGAGTTGCTCGCGGCCGGGCGGATGGTCCTCCTGCTCGACGGGCTGAACGAGCTGCCGCTAGAGAGCGAGGCACGGTTCCGCGAGGCGGTGGGGCTGTGGAAGGACTGGCTGCACCGGCTGGCTGCCGACACGCCTGGCAACAGGGTGATCTTCAGCTGCCGCAGCCTTGACTACAGCCAGCCTCTGTCGACGCCGTCGCTGCGAGTGCCCCAGGTCCGAGTCGAGCCGCTGTCCGACGAGAGGGTGCGTGAGTTCCTCAGCGCGTACTGCCCGCTTCACTGGCGCAGCATCTGGCCCCGCCTCGAGAACACGCAGCAGCTGGCAGTGATGCGTTCGCCATACTTCCTACGTCTCCTGACCGATCAGGTCGAGACGAGCGGCGAGATCCCGGAGGGCAGGGCGGGGCTCTTCACCGGCTTCGTCCGCCAGACGATGCGTCGCGAGGTCGAGCAGGGCAACCCCATGTTCGATCCAGGTGAGCTGGTTACGGGGCGAGACCTGCGCCGGATCACCCATTGGCGCTGGCGCGGGCAGCACGACCTGCCCGAGAACGGCGTGCTGCTTCGACAGCTTGGGCAGCTCGCGCTGCGGATGCAGGGCTCGCGCACCGACGGCGAGCAGTCCCAAGTGCGCGTCAGCTACGACGAGGCGCTCGACATGCTCGACGCCGAGCTGGCCGCGGACGTCATCCGGGCCGGCGTGGCGCTGTCGGTTCTCGACGAGGACCCGGGGGCGGACGAGGTCATGTTCGTGCACCAGCTGGTGCAGGAGTACTTCGCCGCGCGGGAGATCGCCCGCGCTCCCGACCCCGAGCTGGTGCGCGTCGAGTGGCGCGCGGACCGGGTGCGACCGAGCATGGAGGAGACGCTGGTCGGTCTCGATCCAGCCGATGCGCTGCCGCCGCTGCGCGCGTCCGGCTGGGAGGAGACGACGCTGCTGGCCTCCGCGATGACGGACGACCCTGAGGCATTCGTCGGCGGGGTCGCCGAGGCCAACCTCGCCCTGGCGGGGGGCTGCGCGAGCCAGCCGGAGGTCTTGGCGCGGCTGTCCGCCAGCTTCGTGTCCGATCTGCGGCAACGGCTCGTCGAGCGCGCGGAGGACGAGCAGGCCGACCTGCGCCACCGCATAGCGTGCGCGCGGACCCTGGCCGAGATAGGCGACCCGCGTTTCGAGCGTCGATCTGGTCCCGTCGGCGACTACCTGATGCCGCCGCTGGCCGAGATCCAGGCGGGCCGGTACCCGATCGGCGAGGACGAGCCGATCGAGTGGTCTTGGTCGGGCGCGCGAGGTACGGCGACCTCGCACATGCCCCGTCACGAAGTCGCCGTCGCCGGGTTCCGGATAGGGCGCTTCCCGGCCACCAACGCCGAGTGGGCGTTGTTCATGGCTGCCGGCGGCTACGACGACGAGGCCTGGTGGGAGACCGCCGACGCTCGCGCCTGGCGCCGTGGTGAGATGGCCAACGAAGGCGCGAAGGCCAACAACCGCATCTGGCGATCGCGCTTCAAGGACGATCCGGGCTTGCTCGACACGATGGTGGCGGAGGGACGCTTCCCCGACGATGCGGCCGTCGAGCGCTGGCGACACTGGATGGAGCTGGACGATGCCGCGTTCGAAGAGGCGTTGAGCGGCCAGTGGCAACCCAAGCGGGAGACGGAGCCGGAGTTCTGGCGCGACGAGCGCTTCAACCACCCCAGCCAACCGGTGGTTGGCATCACCTGGTACGAGGCACGTGCCTACTGCGCATGGCTCAGCGCCCAGACCGGATTGGTCTGCCGGCTGCCGACCGAGGTCGAGCGCGAGGCGATGGCCCGCGGTCTCGAGGGGCGCAGGCATCCACATGGTGAGGAAGCCGACCCGAGGGCTGCCAACACGCTAGAGGCGCACCTCAAGCAGACCGCGCCCGTCGGTACGTTCCCCCTCGGGCGGACGCCCGAGGGGGCGGACGATCTCGGCGGCAACGTCTACGACTGGACCACTAGCCTCTACGGGTCCGGCGGCGCCGACCAGACCGCCACCGACTATCCGTACCCGTTTGACGCCAGCGACGGCCGCGGGAACCTCGATGCGCCCCACAACGTGCGGCGCGTCCTGCGCGGGTGCGCGTGGATCAATCTCCAGACGAACTCACCCGCATACTCGCGCAACTACGATCCGCCGGTGCACCGCCTCAACTACTACGGTCTCCGTGTGGTGGTGGAGGGTACCTAGTCTGCTCTGACGGGACCGCCCTTCTCCGAGAAGCCGCGGCGTACCGGCTCCTCGCCCCGCATAGCGTACGATACGTCGTCGATGAAGCCCTGCTCGAGAGAGAGCTGAGCAGCGACAGTCGGGGGTGGGCTCTCGATCCCGTTGGCGTCCAGGGCCCGCTGTAGGGCCGTGTTGACGCGATGGTACATCTTGCGCGTGTCCTCGTAGGTGCGGATCCACCACCTCACCCGGAAGATCATGGCCGAATCGCCCATCTCCAAGTACAGCGCCTCAACCGGCTTGCCTTGAGAACGCCTTCGACGCCGCGCGTCGTCTCCTCGAGCAGTTGGCAGACCATCTCGATGTCGGTGCCGTAGGCGATGCCGACGTGCACCTGGATGCGGTATCGCGGGTCAGGATAGGTGTAGTCTACGACCTGGTTGCTGCTGATGAGCGAGTTGGGTACGAGCACCTTGCGGTTGTCGCGGGTGCGAATGCGCGTCGTTCGCAGTCCGATGTTCACCACGTCGCCCCAGGTGTCGATGACCTGGATCTCGATGCGATCGCCGGCGCGGAACGGCCTGTCGAACAGGATGATGATCCCGGCGATGCCGTCCGCCAGCGTGTCGCGTGCGGCCAGCGACAGCGCCAGGCCTGACAGCCCGACCGCCGCGGCCAGCGCCGGCACGTTCACCCCGAAGTGCGTCAGCAGCGCCGACACGGCCACGATCGCGACCACGATCCGGGCAATGCGGGTCGTGAGCACGATCGCGGGTTCGGCCTCCGCCAGGCGTATCTGGGTCTCCATGCGGTGACGCAGCCATGCGTCGAGCACGTCGACCGCGCGCCAGGCCGCCACGGCCACCGTGAGCAGGGCGGCGAAGTAGTATGCGTCGAGCAGAAGCCGCTTGACGCTGAGCCCGAGCACCGACAGGCGGACGGTGGCGTAGTGAAGCGCCGCCAGAAACACCAGCCAGCTCAGTGGCGTGCCGAAGGCCGCGAGCAGCTGCTCGTCGATCGGGGTGGACGTTAGTCGCGCGAGCCACCGAACGATGTGCCGCAAGAGCACGGGACCAAGGATGAAGCCGCCGATCACGATGACGATCTAGAGCAGCAGGTCGGCCCACTTCTCCGACTCCACGCCCAGGTAGGAGTCGTTGATCGCGGTGAACTCGCTGGCCTTTTCCACGAGCTGCTCGGCCATCGGTCCCGGAGTGGCTATCGGCAGCGGAGTGCGCGTGGCGACGATTCCTTCACCGGCCGGTGGGGCGACCGCGGTAGGCTCCTGCGCGTGCACGGCCCGGGGAACGAGACCGCCAGCCAAACGGGCGCCGGGCTCCGTCGTGGCGTGATGCCCCGAGCCGGGAGCGGCGACGACGCCGGCCAGTGCGAGGATCACGGCGGTCGCGATGGCCGCCGCTCGGAGGAGCGTCGTGGCCAGTTCGATCGGCCCGCGCTCAGTTGATCGTGCCGGGCGAAGCAGATGTTGCGGCATCGTCTGCCCCCTCGATCCTCGGCGTCGCGGCGGTCGGGGCGCTACGTCGATCACAGAGTGCCCGGCGCACCTTGCGGTGTCAACCGCACGAGCGGGCTGCCGCGGGTCGATCCTGCCAGGGCCGCCGCAGTGCGCTCTTGTCCGCAGGTCGATCCTGCCACGGCCGCCGCGGTGCGCTCTTGTCCGCTGCTGCATCCTGCCGTTGCCTCAGCCGTGCGCGCTTCTCCGCCGATCGCCCAGAGCGCGGGATCGCGGCCTTCAGGCTACTCCGCCGCCGGACGTTGGCGCGGGATCTCGCCGCCCGGCCCCGCCGACTGCGGCATCTCGTCCTGTCCGTGGAAGATGACCGCGGACAGCACCCCGGCCGCCGCGGTGATCGCACCACCGAGCAGGAAGACGTTCCTCGGACCGATTGCGTCGGACAGCACTCCGGCACCGGCCATCGACACGACGCTGGCGGTCTGCGCCGCCATGCTCAACGCCGCTCCCGCGCGACCGCGCATCGCGTCGACTACGTTGTTCTGCAGCAGCGTCATGAGCGATGCCTGCAGCGGCGTCATGAACCAGCCAACCGCGAACAGCACGACGATCAGGCCGGCGACGCTGCTCACGCCGGCCACCAGCGCGACCGCGACGCCGACGCAGAAGAGGCAGACGCTCGCGATGCGCGTCGACTTGAACCGGGCGGCAAGGACCGCCACTAGCGCCCCGCTGAGCACCATCGACACGGACTGCGCGAGCTGGAGAACGGCGAACCACGTCTCCCGCACCTGCAGGTCGTTCACGACCAGGGGCACGATGAGGACGTTGACCATCCCCAGCCCCAGCATCGCCACGGCCATCGACGCCAACACGCCCATCAGGATTCTCGAGGAGGCGAGGACCCGGAACCCGTTCAGCATCTCGTTCAGCACGGCGCGGGCGCTGGAGTCGCCGTCCGCGCTGCCGACCGACACCGTCACCACGCGGGACAGCAGCGCCGCCGACGCCAAGAACGTGAGCGAATCGGCGACGAACGCCTGCCAGTACGAGCCGAAGGTGCCAACAGACCAGCCGGCGAACGCGGCGCCCAGCACGCCGGCGATGACGAAGCTGGACTGCGACAGGGAGTTGGCCGCGAGCAGGCCTTTGCTCGGCACGACGAGCGGAATGTAGGCCGTGCGTGCCGGCATGAAGAAGCTGCCGGCGGTCGAGACGAGGAACAGCAGCCCGAACAGCAGCCACAGGTCGTCGGTTGAGTCGACGAACACCAGTCCGAGCACGAGCAGCGCGCGAATGAGGTCAGAGGCGATCATGATCGCCTTGCGATCGAGCCGGTCAACGTACACGCCAGCGACCAGCCCGATGGTCATGCGTGGAATCGCCTGCGCGATGGCCACCGCGGCTATCGCGGTCGTGTCCCCTCCGGTCAGCTCGTTGACTAGGAAGAGCGTGGCTAGTCCGGTGACGGCGTCGCCGAAGTTGGAGATGATCTGCCCGAGCCAGAGCAGCCGGAAGTCGTGGATGGCCAGCAGGTCGCGCACCGACGCCCTGTCGTCGACCCGGCCGTCGGTCCGGCCGCGGCCCTCGCCGTCGCCGGGCGTCGGCCGGGCTTCCCGTTCGCAACCTGGGCCCGCCGACTCGGGGGCTATACCCGTCGACTTCGACTCCGTATCGATCGCCTCGCGCTCGCTCAAGTGAGGCTCCGCGTGTCTTCGGTCTCCGGCGCGCCGTGGAGGCGTGGCTCTGCCTCGCCCGGTAGGGCGCGCCTATTATGTCCGTCGAACGACCGCCACGCACGGACCGCGACTCGGCCGTTGCCGGCGGGACGGCAGTCAACGGTCGAGCGGCACCGCCGTCGGCGGTGGGACATTTCTAACTGGGCCCGACACCGGTCGACCGGCACCGAACCTATCCTGGCTCGCGACCGTATACTTGCAGACCCATGGGCGCGTTCGGACGAGATCCACGACGATGGACGGGACGCCGGGCGGCGGGGATCGCGTGCGCAATCGCCGCGACGGCCTCGGTTGCTGTCACGGCGTGCGGCGACGGGACGTCGCTGTCGGCGCGGCCGGCGCAGCCGGCGAAGCCCGCGGACCTCGCCAACCCCGCGAGCGGCGACCCGGCTGGCGCTCCGTCAGGCGCGACGCGGCTCGCGGCTGCCGACACGGTGGTCGGGAGCTCGACCGTGGAGCCGACGGCCACCGCGCCGCCGCTTCTCGTGACCGACGACTTGCGCCGGGCAGTAGCCCACGAGCCCGAGCCCGACCCTGGCGCGCCGTGCGGCGTGGTGGACACCCTCGACTTCCCGGTCAATCCGCCTGACGGGGAGGGCTTCATCGACAGGTGGACGTACGGGCGCTTCAGCTCCCGGCGCGAGCTTTACCACGCCGGCGAGGACTGGTTGCGCCGCAGCGGCGTCAGCCTCGGCGCTCCCGTGCACGCGATCGGGCACGGCCAGGTGACGTATGCCCAGCCGTGGGGCTGGGGCGCCGACAAGGGGGTGGTGATCGTCCGCCACACCTTCGACGACGGTCACACTGTCCTGTCGTTCTACGGTCACCTCGATCCGCCGAGCGTGGCGGTCGCGGCCGGCAGCTGCGTGCGCCGCGGCGACGTTATCGGGAACATCGGCGACCCCAAGACCACGCCGCACCTGCACTTCGAGATCAGGGACCACACGCCCGATGCGCCGGGTCCGGGCTATTGGGCGACGCACCCAACCGGCGCGGGTTGGCATCCGCCGTCGGAGTATGTCTGGGCCGTGCGACTGCGCGCGGCACCCGCCGCCATCTGGCAGGCGCCTGTGCCCTCTCCGGGGTTCGAGCTCGTCGGTCGCCTGCCCGGTGGGGCGCTCCTCGCGTTCGAAGGCAGCGCGGTGTCCGGCATCGACCCGAGCAACGGTGTCGAGCTCTGGCGACTCGAGCTCTCGGGCGACTCGCGCGCGTCGTCGCGCGTCACCGATGTAGCGATTGACGCGGACGGCACTGCCTTCTATGTCGCCACGCGCGACGGCCATCTGACGGCGTACGGCAGCGTGCCGGATGTCGCGGACGTGGAGCCCAGCATGCGGTGGCGAACGTTGCTGCCGACGGCGGCGCCGGCCACGCTCGTGCCGCTGCCAGGCGGCGGCGTGGCCGCCCACGAGCGCTGGCGCCTCAGCGCGTTCGACCGTGACGGCACGCCGCGGTGGGCCCTCGATGACGTTGCCGATCCGACGGGCTGGGCGCACTCCGCGGGGCGGCTCGTGCTGGCTACCGGCGGCGCGCAACCTGCGGTCCACAGCATCGATGCCGCGGGCCGCCTCGTGACGCTGTTCGCCGGCGTCGGAGTCCCCGTGGCGAGTCAGTCCGGCGCCTGGGTCTACGCGTCCGATGGGGTGTATCGGATCGACGTCGTCGGCGGGCCGCTGGCAACCGAGAACGTGCTGCGGCTGGAGAAGTGGATCCCGCCGCATGGCTTCGTAGCCGCGCTACCCGACGGCGGGCTGATCGTCTCGCACCGCGCCGGAGGCGATCGGTTGCTGGCAGCCCTTGGGCCGGATGGCGAACAGCGCTGGATTCGATCGTTGCGCGGTGCGGACGACTCGGCGCAGCCGGTCCGCATCGTGACCGCGGGAGATCTCGTGGCGGCAGTCACCGGAAGTGGCGACGTGCTGCTGATCGATGCCGCGACCGGCGCGGCGCGAAAGGTGTTCGAGAGCGGCGACGGCCACCGGCGCGGTGGCGAGGTGCAAGCAACGGAGCTCGGAGACGGCCTGCTCGCCCTAGACTTCCGTGGGGGGGTCCTGGTCGGCCTCGATCTGCGCGCGGTCGGCCCGCCGTAGTCAGTCTTCGGGTGTACAATCCCTGCCGTGGTCCGGTGCCTTGCCGGCCATGCGTCGCGGTACCGCGCCGGCCGTGCGGCGCCATGCGGCGCCGTGACGCGCCGTGACGTGGCGCGCGGTACCGTGCCGGCCTTGCGGCGCCATGCGGCGCCGTGACGCGCCGTGACGTGGCGCGCCAAGCGCTGCCGTACCGTTGGGCATCGCACGTCGGCGCACGGTGGCGGCGCTCTCGTGTTCAGCTTAGGAGGCCACAGTGACTGGACGCTTGGCGATCCTGGTGTTTGCGGCGGTGACTCTCAGCTTAGTAGCTGGGTGCGGTGATGCTCCGTGGAGCGCTGAGCGCTCCTCCGATGTGGAATCGACGGTGGCGGTCGACGCCACTGGCCAGGTCGAATACGCGCCGGACGTGGGCCCCGAGGACTTCGTGACCGGCATCGACAACCCGTTCTTCCCGATGTCGCCGGGCAACGGCTGGGTGTACGAGGCGACGACCTTCGAGGGCCTGGAGCGAGTCGAGGTCACGGTCACCGACGAGACGCGCGAGGTCATGGGCGTGCCGGTTGTCGTCGTGCGCGACACGGTGACGGTGAACGGTGAGGTGGTCGAGGACACCTACGACTGGTTCGCGCAGGACAAGGACGGCAACGTCTGGTATTTGGGCGAGGACTCACGCGAGTACGAGGACGGCGAGGTCGTCAGCACCGAGGGCTCGTGGGAGGCCGGAGTGTCGGGCGCGCTGCCGGGGATCATGATGTGGGCGAGCCCCGAGCCGGGTGCGCCGTATCGGCAGGAGTACCTGGCCGGAGTGGCTGAGGACATGGCACGGGTGATCCAGCTGGACGGCGACGCCCAGGTGCCGTTCGGGGCCTTCACCGACGTGCTGGTCACCGAGGAGTGGACGCCGCTCGAGACCGGTCAGACCGAGCGCAAGTACTACGTGCGGGGCGTTGGATTGGTCCTCGAGGAGGGCATCAAGCGCGACCGCAGTCGGCTGGAGCTCCTGTCCATGATCGCCACGGAGTAGCAGCGAAGCACTCACCCGTCACCCGCATCGGCCCGCGCGGCGCTTCGCGACGTGATCTGCCTGGCCCCACGCCGCCGAAAACGG
>JBJYWW010000009.1:0-1513 GCA_046259645.1 Anaerolineae bacterium | reverse complement strand
GCGCTGGCGACCGATGGCGCCGACCACCGATGGCGCCGGCCCCTTCGGCCCCGATCACCTATGGCGCCGAGCCGACAAGCTCCTCCATGTAGCTGGAGATGAGCTCGGGCGTGAGCACGCCGAGCTCGACCGCGCTGACGATGCCATCCTCGTCGATCCAGACGGTGGTCGGCAAGCCGACTACGCCGTACATCTCGTAGACCTTCCTGCCCGGATCCAGGGCGACGGGCGGCACCTCAAGGCTGTGATCCTCGATAAACCACTCGATGTGCTCACGGGTCTGACCGGCGTTGAGCGCGAGCACCGCGAGTCCGCCACCTGCGCCGTCACCGTAGTCCTCGCCCGCTTGGATCAGCAACGGCAGCTCGAGAATGCACGGGGGGCACCATGTCGCCCAGAAGTTCAGGGCGACCGGGCGCCCGCGGTATTCGGAGAGCCTGACCGTGCCCCCGTCCAACAGCGGCACCTCGAAGTCCGGAGCCTCAGCGCCCGGTCGCACGTCCGACATGATCCCGCCCGGACCGAACTGCGTCGCCGCCCATGCGCCAACCAGCAGGAGGATCAGGCCTACCGCGGCGAGCGCGGCCACGGATAACGCCGCGCGTGCGCCACACCCGCCCAGCCGCCGGACGCCGCTGCGTGTCGGTGGTCGCGTGTCGGACGAGATCGGTGGCGCCGGATTCGCCTGCGTGTCGGTCAGGAAGTCGTCGGGCATGCTGTCCGCTGCTCCATTGCTGGCTTCGGCTCCGCGAGCTCATCGGGGCTCGAGGGCGGACTCCGGGGCCGGGCGGCGAAGCCGGCGCCCGCAAACCGCCCAGTCGCGGGCCGGTCGCCGGCTGGTCGCCGGGCAGTCTAGCATCCAGTCGAAGTCCGGACTACCCGCGCCCGTAGCTTCAAGCGGGCGGCGCGTGTCATTCCTTGTCGGAATCGCCTCACGCGGGTAGCCTGTCACGATCATGCGCATCTCTACAATCGCGCTTGCGTTCGCGTCGGCGATCGCGGTGCTCGCTGCCGCGGGGCTGTTGGGTCACGTGCCGGCCGCCGCCGACGTGGTAAGCCCGTGCGCAGACGGCGTCGCCGACATTTCGGGCACGCTGCAAGTTTGTACCATGATCCGGGAGAACGAGGTCAACCGAGTGCTGACCGAGCCGCTGCAGGCCGTCGCTTTCATCCAGGACCCGTTCACCGGACCCACGGCGCACGTCAGTGACACGGTCGGCGGGACGGCCTTCATCTTCGATCTGAACGCCAATAGGCCGTGGTCCGCGAGCATCCAGACTTGGAACCTGCCGCCCGGCATGGAGCTGGAGAGCGACCTGGTCATACCCGACGTGTGGGTAGGCGACGCGGTGACCTTCGAGTTCGTGTGCACCAGCCCGCCCTGCAATCGGCCGGCCCCGACGAGGACTCCGAGCCCGACTGCCGGTCTTCCGCCGACGCGGGAGCCCAGCACGACACCGACCGCTACGCTAACCGCGGAGCCGACCGTCACGCCCACCGTGACGGCGTCGGT
>JBJYWW010000008.1:18035-21900 GCA_046259645.1 Anaerolineae bacterium | reverse complement strand
ATAGAGGAGATGCTCGAGCGCACCGACACCGAGTGGGGACCGTGGACGATCGTGGAGTCGACCTGCAAGCGCTGGTCGCGCGCCAAGGTGCTGCAAACCATCAACGACAGGCTGGAGGGCGCGCTGTTGGCGCGCGGGTTCGATCTCCCGCCCGAGCGCATGCTCCTGCCCGAACGCGACGGTCGGACGAGCGCGTCCGGCGTCGCCGCGCGGGGTGACTTGGGCGACTACCTGCCTCCCGGGCACGACGCGCCGGAAGGCGCGCCGTGATGGCGACCAAGGAATAGCGGCGATGCTGCACACCATCGACCTGACCAAGACCCTCACCAAGGAGGAGTACACCAGCCAGCTGCCACGCCAGCAGCTCATGCTGCGGCAGCTTGCGTATCAGCTCTACGAGCGCCGGCGCGGCATGATCGTCGTGTACGAGGGCTGGGACGCGTCCGGCAAGGGCGGCAACATCAAGCGCGTGACCGAGAAGCTCGATCCGCGCGGCTACGAGGTCATGCCGATCATGGCGCCGCACGGCGAGGAGCGAACGCACCACTACCTGTGGCGCTTCTGGCGCCGCCTGCGCCCGCCCGACGAGAAGCAGATCCTCATCTTTGACCGCAGCTGGTACGGCCGCGTGCTAGTCGAGCGCCTGGAGGGCTTCTGCACCGACTCCGAGTGGCGCCGCGCCTACCGCGAGATCAACGAGTTCGAACGGCAGATCGTCGACTTCGGGACGATCCTGGTCAAGTTCTGGATCCACATCAGCAAGGACGAGCAGCTGCGCCGATTCGAGGAGAGACGCCGGACGCACTACAAGGCCTGGAAGCTGTCGGACGAGGATTGGCGCAACCGCGCCAAGTGGGACCTCTACGAAGAGGCCGCCAACGACATGCTGCTCAAGACGAGCACGATAACCGCGCCATGGACGGTGCTCGAGGGCAACGACAAGTGGTACGCGCGCGTCCAGGCGGTGCGCACGCTCGTCGATACGCTTCGTCGCGAGCTGGACTACGATCCGCCCGAGCCGACGGCGAAGCGCAAGAAGAAGAAACGGGCCAAGAAGCGCGCCAGGCGCGAGGCGGCCGAGGCTGCTCCGCCGGCCGAGGCGGCCGAGGCGGCTGAGGCGGCTGAGGCGACAGGCGCGGCCACGAAGCGGAGGGCCGAAGGCGGCGAGGGCGAAGCCAAGTCGGGGCCTGGCGAGGCCGCTGCGCCCGGTGGCGCGGTCGGCGACGAGGGTCCGCCCAACTCGCCCTCGGACGCCGCCGACAAGGGTGCCGCCGGCACCGACAGCGCCCGGGAAGCGGAGCTGGAAGGCGGCGGCGCGAGCGGCGGCCCGGCGTCCGGAGCGCAACCGGACGTCCACACCAGCACCGCGTCGGGCAACGACGCCCGCGCGCCAAATGCCGACGGCCCTGGCGTGGGTGCGGATACCGACCAGTCGACCGGAGACGCGACCGGCGCCAAGCCCGGCTAGCCGCAGGGCCCGGCCGCGCCGCGCTGCCGAGCCCCGCTAGTATCCGAGAGCCGATCCCACTCCCAGCGCATACTTCGAGCGCTTGGTCACGCGCAGCGGGATCGACGCGATCGCCTCCACCATGCGGTCACCCTGATCGGACGGCCCCTTCAGCTCGATTATCAGCTCGCGGGGCATCGGCTCCGGGAAGCGCAGGTTGGGGCGCCTCGCGTGACGCTGGTCGAACGCCTGCAGACCGTAGTCCACGGTCGCCCGGATCACGCCGTCGGCGGTCACGTAGTACTCACGCTGATACCTGACGATCAGCACGGGGCGGCCGCTCGTGTCCAGGTGCAGGCGCAGCTCGTCGTCGAGCTCGGAGCGCACCTCCCTGCGAATGTCCCGCCAGGTCGAGCCCTCGATGTCGATGGGCTCGCGGAGCCTGTGCGAGATCTTCCACCCGATCTTGTTGCGCTTGCACTTGATCTCGAAGACCGGGCGCACGCCGGTGGCCCGCTCCCCGTACCAGCGGAGGCGCACCTTCCGCCTCTCCGAGGCGCCGCCGAGGTTCTCGACGAAACGGTGCATGTCCGGCGTGTCGAAGTAGACGCTGTTGACCATTCGGGACGGGTGCCGCTCGTAGAAACCGTCTGGGTGTTGTCGCAGCCACGACTGCACGCGCGGCAGCAACCGCTCGTCGGCCACCATCTTCATCTCGAAGCGGGGTCTCTCGGGAACGGGCGACTTCAGTCGGACATCGACCCGAACCCTCACAGGCCGGGGATCCCCCGCTGCTCGACGAAGCTGATGTCGGCGTCAGGAAGACCGCGGCGCAGCTCGTCCATCAGGGCGATCAGGCGCTCGCTGTCTGCGCAGTCCACGAAGTAGGTCGCCTGGAGCACGCCGTCGCGCACGTCCAGCCGCCGCACCTCAGCCGAGTCGGCGTTGACGGCAAGCAGGCTGTCGATGGTGCGGAACTGGGTCACCTCGCCGTCTTGCTGCGGCAGCTCGACGTTCAAGTACAGGTTGCGCGCAGCGCGTTGCGTCAGCGTGGCCGATCTGGCGGTGACGATCGTCAGGATTAGCGCCGTGGCGAGTATCGTCGCCAAGCGCTGGCTGGCACCGAGACCGAGGCCGATCGCTATCGCCAGGAAGAGGTACGACAGCTCCTCGGGCTCCTTGATGGGCGTGCGGAAGCGAACTATCGAGAGCGCACCGACCATGCCCAAGGAGAGGGCGACGTTGCTCTGGACCAGGGAGATGATCAGGACCGTCGCCAGCACCACCAGTGGGAACACCTGCGCCAGCTCGCGGCGGTTCGAGTACGTCTGCCCGAACTTCACGTAATGCCACGCGAGCACGGCCGACAGCACGAAGCCGATTAGGAGGTTGACGACCAGCACGCCGATCGGCGCCATCGGAACCTGCGTGATGCCCAGCTGCTGCACAAGTTGGTCCATGGTCTCATTCCTTAACGACCGTTAACGCTTGTGGCGCCGCTGCGTTAGACCGAGGCGCCCGCCAGCACGGACACGTCCGTGGCTCTAAGGCTGGCGAGGCGCGGCCGCGACCGTGGCGAGCGCGGCTCCGGCGCCGATGTCGGGCGTTGAATGCGCGCTCGCCGCCCAGGCGACGGGCGGCGTGCTAGTGGGCGGCGGCACTGCGCCGACCGGGAGGATCAAGAGGATGTCCTGGACGTCGCCCGGCGAATCGAGCGTGATGCGGTCGGCGTCCTCGCGGCTGGTCTTGCCGTCGAACCATCGGCCGACCGGCGGCGACGTCAGCTCGGCGTGCACCACGAACCGCCCGGGCGAGTCGAAGCGCAGGTCGCACGCACCGCTGGCGCCGGTTGTGCACGTGGAGAACGCCTCGGTGTCCTCGTCCCAGCCCCGCACCACCGCTCCAGGCAGCGCCGCGCCGTCGAGATCGGCGACCAAGACCGATATGACGACCTGCGACGCGATCCTCGTCGGGTCGGCTGTCGGGACCAGCGTCGGCCCGGCTGGCGTAGCCGCCGTCGGCGACTCGCTCGGCCCCGCCGGCTCGGTCGGCGCTCCGTCCTCCGTCGGCGCGCGAGTCGCGCTCGGCTTGGGCGGCCGCTGCGTCGGCCCAGGCTCGCCGCCCGTCTCCTGCGGCGGCGTGGCAGAAGGGACCTCCGCCGGGCTCGTCGGCGGCACGGTTGGCGGGTGCGGCACGATCACCACCACGACCGGCGCCGTGTCGGCCGCGTCGGCACCGGCCGCGAGTTCCGTTCCGCGCGCGGCCGCAGTCCCCGTTGCCGCGGCAGCGACGGTGCCGGCGCTCGCCACCGAACTGACCCCCGTCCGAGGCCCGACCGGCTCATCGGCCGTGGCATCCACCTGACCGCCGCCCGGAGCGCCCGTCAACGAGTAGCCGTCACGCCCGTCAGCATCGACT
>JBJYWW010000008.1:0-18025 GCA_046259645.1 Anaerolineae bacterium | reverse complement strand
GAGTAGGCGTCCCGCTCGTCGCCGCCCACGCCTCGCGCGACCGCTGTCGCGGACATCCCGCCGCCCCCTTCCGCCGTCTCCCTTCGCGCGTCGTCGGGCGGGCCGCCGCCGGTCAGCCGCGACGTCGCGATCGCCACGGTGCCGACGAGCAATAGGGCCGCCACGACCAGCGCCGCGGCCCGCGCCCAAGCCTGTCCGTCGGGTGGCCGGATGGTAGCCAAGCCGGCATCCAGCCACCGCCGCACCTGCTCTCGCCATGCCCCATCGTGCGCCTCGCTGCCGCCAGCAGCCGGTGCATCGAGGTTCAGGGCCTCGGCCAAGCCCGCGAGCACGCTGGCCGGAGCGCCGGGGATCTCCAGGCCGCGCACGGCGAGTGCGGTTCGCACCAGCGGCTCGAGCTCGTCCCGCTGATGCGGGAACCGGGCCAGCGCCTGATCGGGGGCTTCGCCAGCGTCTATGAGGTCGAGGCACTGACGCAGGGCCTCGGTAATCGCGTCTCCGGTCGTCGTCATTCCGATACCTCGTCGTCGGCCGGCAGCAACAGCCTGCGCAAGCCGGCCAGCGCATGGTGCTGCAAGTTGTGGATCGCGTTCGGTGAGCGTCCCATGATCGCCGCCGTCTCGGCCACGGACAGGCCGCCCACGAAGCGCAGAGCTACGACCTGCCGCTGCAGCTCGGTAAGGTGCGCGCAGGCATCGAGCACGGACTGCAGGTTCAGCACGTGCTCGGCGTGCTTCTCGGGATCGAACGTCGCCCCACCCTCATCGGCCACCGCATTGCGCCAAGCCAGGGCATCCGGCGGCAGCGGTGTCTCCTCGCGAGCCTCGCGTCGCGTCACGTGGTCGATGGCGCAGTTGTGAGCGATGCGCATGAGCCACGAGCGGAAGCGATCGGGATCGCGCAGGGATCCGAGGCCGCGGTGCGCCCTGATGTACACCTCTTGGGTCACGTCTTCAGCGGCAGCCTCGTCACGCACCCTGAACAGGACGAAGCGGAATACGGCGTCGGCGGTGAGACGGTAGAGCTCGGCGAAGGCCGGGCCGTCGCCGGCGGCCGCACGCTCGACAAGGCGCCGCTCACGGCGCATCGCCACCTCGTCTACCCTGGTGCCCGGGACCCCGGCCGGGCGTTCGTCGGTCATATGCCTCGGCCTCGCCGCTCCTGTGCGTGGTCGAGCATGATCACTGCGCCGTCGGCCGGCGTCAAGCACGCCGAGCGCGCTCCGGGTCGATGAGTTGGCCGGGGCATGCACTGCCGCGCAGGGCGACCTGCTTGCGCTCACGTTCGCTCCTTCAGTGTTCCACCTCCTATGACGGCTTAGGACGGTTCCCGCTTAGAGGCCCATCACCCCGGTGCGCCGCCGGCCCGGAGCGCCAAGAAACTGCCCGAACGGCCCATTTGATTGACCCGTGCTCCGGCCGTCTGGTACCATGGCGCCCCGCCAAGGCGCGCCGCAGGCCGTCCCCATCGCGCGCAATCGCAGATTGGAACTCTCCCCATGGCACGTGAGATCCATGACCTGAACAAGGCCGAGACGTCCTTCCGCACCATCATCGAGCCGTTCCGGATCAAGTCGGTCGAGCCGCTGCGCAAGACGACGCCCGACGAGCGCCAAAGCATCCTCGAGGCGGCGCATCACAACGTGTTCCTCGTGCCGGCGCGCGACGTGATGATCGACCTGCTGACCGACAGCGGCACTGGCGCGATGAGCACCGACCAGTGGGCGGCGATCATGAAGGGCGATGAGTCGTATGCCGGCAGCCCGAGCTTCGAGCGCTTCGAGGCGTCGATTCGCGACATCTTCGGGTTCGAGCACGTCATCCCGACCCACCAGGGTCGCGCCGCCGAGCGCATCCTGTTCTCGGTGATGTGCAAGCCGGGCGATGTCGTGCCCAACAACACACACTTCGACACAACGCGCGCCAACATCGAGTTCAGGGGGGCGATTGCCGAAGACCTGGTGACCGACGCGGCCAAGGACACCCAGGCCGTTCTGCCCTTCAAGGGCGACATGGACACGGACAAGCTCGAGCAGCTGATCGAGCGCGTGGGCGCGGACAAGGTGCCCCTCTGCATGCTGACCGTCACCAACAACTCCGGCGGCGGCCAGCCCGTGTCGATGGCCAACATCCGCGCGGTCAAGGCGGTGCTGGAGCGCTACGGCATCCCGCTGTACTTCGACGCGTGCCGCTTCGCCGAGAACGCGTACTTCATCAAGCTCCGGGAAGAGGGGTACGCCGACAAGTCTCCGCTCGAGATCGCGCGCGAGATGATGAGCTACGGCGACGGGTGCACGATGAGCGCCAAGAAGGACGGCATGGCCAACATCGGCGGCTTCCTGTGCACGAACGACGCCGGGCTGGCCAAGCAGGAGCGCGACCTCCTGATCCTGACGGAGGGCTTCCCGACGTACGGCGGCTTGGCCGGCCGCGACCTCGAGGCGATAGCCGTCGGGCTCTATGAGGCGCTGGACGAGGACTACCTCATCTACCGCTTGGCGGAGACGCAGTACCTCGGCGAGAAACTCGTCGAGATCGGCTACCCGATCGTGCAGCCGCCGGGCGGGCACGCAATCTACCTCGACGCCAAGGCGGCGCTGCCGCACGTGCCCCCGCTGGCCTACCCCGGTCAGTCCTTGACGGCGGAGCTGTACCTGGCTGGCGGCATCCGCGCCGTCGAGATCGGCTCGGTCATGTTCGGCAAGGTGGACAAGGAGACGGGCGAGGAGACGCCGGCTCCGATGGAGCTCGTGCGCCTGGCAATTCCCCGGCGAGTGTACACCCAGAGCCACGTCGACTACGTTATCGAGGCGGCTCGGCGGGCGTGGGAGCGGCGCGACCAGCTGCACGGGTACCGCATCACCCGCCAGTCGGAGTTCTTGCGCCACTTCACCGCGGAGTTCGAGCCGCTCGAGGCGGGGGCGACGGGCTGATGGAGGACGGCGCCGGACTGCTCGGCGATTTCGTCTACTGGGCGCTCTGGGCGGTGGTCTGGCTGGCCCCGGGTCTCGTCACGGCGCTCATCGCCCAGGAGCAGGGGCGGCCGCCGCTACGCTGGCTGATCGCGGGCGTTGTGTTCTCGTATGCGGCGCTGGTCGCGGTGATACTGCTGCCGAACAAGTCGGGCGCGCCGGACGTGTCGGTGCAGCAGTGGGAGGACGCCACGGAGCGGGCGGAGGCGGTGCGTGAGGGCCTGACGGACGAGTCGGCCGAGGCTGGGGGCGGCAGTCCAGACTAGCTTGCGGCTCCAGGCGGTCGGCCAGCAGCGGCACTCCGCTTGGCGAGGCGGGATAGGCGGTCGGCCAGCAGCGACACTCGGGCGTGGCGCAACGGGGGCGGCGCCTAGGTCGGCCTCCGTGACTCGCTCAGCACGAGCGCCGCGAACCGCACCAGCGCCAGCTGGCGCCGCCACCGCCACGGCTCCCGGGCCAGCCTGTAGAGCCAGATGAGCCCTGCGCTCTGCACCCAAGGGGGCGGAGTGCGGCTCGTGCCGGCGAGGAAGTCGAACGTGCCGCCGACGCCCATCGCCACGGGAACGCGCAGCCGGGGCTGGTTTCGCGCGATCCACTTCTCTTGCGCCGGAGCGCCGTAGGCCACCAGCAAGACGTCGATCGGCCCGGACGCTTCAATGAGAGCGCATTGGTCTTCGTCGAAGGCGGGGTCCGGCGAGCCGCCGTGTGTGCCCGCGATCACGAGCCCGGGCGCCCGTCGAGACAGCTCCTTCGCCGCGGCATCGGCTACCCCGTCCGCGCCGCCGAGCAGGAACCACCGCTCGCCCCTCTCCCCAGCCGGTGCCGCCATGCGCGGTACCAGGTCGCTGCCCGGCACGACCTCGCGCACCCGCTCGCCGAGTCGCGCCGCCGCCCACTTGAGCCCAACGCCGTCGCACGGCGCCAGCGCAGCCTCGTCGATGATCCGGCTGAAGGTGGGATCGGCTCGCGCGGCCATCACCATCTCGGGGTTCGGCGTCACGATGTGGTGCGGCCGACCGGTCGCGACGAACTCCTCGACCGCGTTGAGGGCCTCGGGCCAAGTCAGATCGTCGACACGGACACCGAGGACGGAGCGCCGTGTCGGCGGCGTGTCGTCCGTTGTGCGGCCTGGCACTTGGGCTATCATGATCGCCCGTGAACGATACACCAACGCCCGTCCGCGGCGGTAGCATCAGGCGGCCGCTGTTCGGCTTCCTGTTCCTCACCTGGCTGCTGCTGACGGTGCTGACGTTCCGCGTCGTGTCCCGCTACATGATCAACGTGGCGGCGCTCTACCACTACGACATCGAGAACGTCGCCGTGCAATTCGGTCTGTTCTTCGCCCTCTTCGCCGGCTTCGCGATCGCCGCGGCGGCGGCCCTGAGCCTGGTGCCCATCGGCCTGTCGCGCGAGAACCAACTGCGGCTGGCGTTCGCGGCGGGCGTCACGCTCAGCCTGATCGTGGCCGTCTACCAGTCGCGCTTCGGCGCGGACAAGCTGGTCAACTACGCGGTCGTTGGCTCACTGGGCACGTTCGTCGCCACGCTGGTCCTCACGCGAAGGCAGTACGGGCTGATCGAGGTCATCGCCAGGCCGTCCCATGAGGTGCTCGTAGAGGTGCTGGCCGCGCACGATGGCGTGCCCGTGGCCGATGCCGCTTGGGATCGCGTGAAGCGGCTGGTGGAGGCCGCGATCTCGCTGCTGATCGTGGTCGTCTCGCTGCCGATTTCGGTGCCGCTGGCCATGGCCGTGTGGCTGCAGGACCCGGGCCCGCTGCTGGTCGCGAAGGTGGCGGTCAAGCGCGCTGGAGCGAGCTTCAACCAGTTCAAGCTGCGGACGATGCGCAAGAACGCCGAGCTCAACACCGGTCCGATCCCGGCCGCCCCGGACGACGCGCGGGTGACGTGGCTGGGGGGCGTGCTGCGCCGCACGCACATCGACGAGCTGCCGCAGATGGTCAACATCCTGCTCGGCGACATGAGCTTCGTGGGTCCGCGCCCCGAGCGGACGGTGTTCGTGCATCGGCACCTGGCGGCGATCGACGGCTATGCGCAGCGGCACTCGGTGCGCCCGGGGTTGGCGGGCATGGCGCAGGTATACGGCGACTACTACAGCACGCCGAGCCAGAAGTTGCGCTACGACATGCTGTACATCCGCCGCCGCGGTCCAGCGCTCGATCTGCGGCTGTTCGGAGCGGCGGTGCTGATCGCGCTCTTCGGCGTCCGGCTCGGACGACCACGCGGGCAGCGCTACGGCGATCACAAGCGCCACGAGCGCGAGCGCTGGGGCCGGGCCTACGAAGCGCTCCGCGGCGAGTCCGTGCCGGCAGCGGAGCCAGAGACGTTCCGAGACCAGGGGGCCGCAGAAGGGTCGGCAGACGATGTTCGCGAAGGCGGCTGACGGGCTCGCGGCGATGGGCCCTCCGGCGGCTCCCTGAAACCATGATCGAAAACCGTTCAGAATCCAGGAGCAGGACCTTGCACCACAATCACGATGCCTTTGCCAGAGACGACCAGCATGGAGCGGCCGCCCATCCTCGGCAATCCCGAAGTGGGCCAAGGGCCCTGGCGGCCGCGAAGGTAGCGGCTCTGGCCACGGCAATCTCCGTCGCTGTCCTGGCGGTCGTGCCGGACGGGCGCGCAGGCGCGGCTCCGGCGGACACGGCGCTGGACCAGGCCGTGTTCGTGCCAGTGTCGCTGGTCCGCTCAGAGATCGCGGTGGTGCCGATTGTCTCGCCAGTGCCGCCGAGCCCGACGCCGGCGGACACGGCCACCGCGACGCTGACGCCAAGCCCGACCGCGACAGCTACCGTAACGCCAACGCCGACGCCTGAGGGCTACCAGGAGCCGCTGACCGACTTCCCGGACCTCGATGACCTACGCGACTCGTACAGCGCGGCGCGGTGGTACCAGACGTTTCTCGAGATCCTCGATCGACGGTACAAGGCCGGACGCTTCATCGTCATCGGCGTCGACGACAGCGAGAGCGAGGCTAAGCGGTGGGCCGGCAGCAACACCGGCAGCTTCGACGACCTAGTCGGCATCGCGCCTCACGTCGTGCACGAGATGAACCACATGCTGGGCATGCAGGAAGGGATAACCACGACGGAGTTCACGAAGTACGTGTTCCCCGTGCGCGATCAGGAGCTGATTGAGGTTACTCGGCACGAGACGTTCAACCGCAGCGAGATCGCCCGCTACGTTACCGGCCCGCTCGAGAACATGTACAAGAGCACCTACCTCACCGGCAGCATGGGCAGGCAGGGCTTCTTCACGTTGCTGGACGAGTACAACGCGTACACGCACTCGATGTTCACAGGCTACGGACTGCACGATCTGGCCCCTTCGGGCAGCCATGTCAGCCACCGCGACGGCCTCGTCACTTTCATGATGTACACGCAGTTCTACCTAAGGCACGGTCGCGAGCATCACCCCGACGACTACGAGCGACTGCACTCCGACCCGGAGGTCAGGGCGCTCGTTGAGCTGCTGTGGGAGCGGTCCAACTTCATCCTCGACGTGACAGCCGACATTCCCGGTCTGGCACTCGATTGCGAGGCGATCGAGGCCGAGGTGAACAAGCCTGAGATGCGCGCCGAGATGGAGCTCTTCATCGAGCCGTAGCCCGCCAGCGGCCGGCGGCGCCACTGCAACGGCCGTGGTCCCGGTCGCCGCCGGTCCCCACCTCCGCTATCGCGGCAGGCGCCGCCATGTCGACGGCGCCCATGTGGCCGAACTGCGTGGCCGGCCGCTGGCTGCCTAGTGGCCACTCGGGCGGGCGGCAGCTTCGGGCGGGCTCGCCATGGGCCAGGCGGCGCGATGTCGACGGCGCCCACACGGCCGAACTGCGTGGCCGGCCGCTGGCTGCCTAGTGGCCACTCGGGCGGGCGGCAGCTTCGGGCGGGCTCGCCATGGGCCAGGCGGCGCGATGTCGACGGCGCCCACACGGCCGAACTGCGTGGCCGGCCGCTGGCTGCCTAGTGGCCGCTCGGTCGGGCGGCAGGTAGCTTCAGGCGAGCTCGCCATGGGCCAGGCGGGGGGTCGGCGGCGGCACGCAGGCATCGTGTGGCGACCTGTGCCTGCCTCGTTGCGGATCTCCGGCGCAGTCGCCACACGTTAAGCCGAAGTGCCGGCGTCGGCCTCTCGCCCTGGCGCCACGCGCTAAGCCGAAGCGCCGGCGTCGGCCTCCCGCCCTGGCGCCACGCGCTAAGCCGAAGCGCCGGCGTCGGCCTCCCGCCTTGGCGCCACGCGCTAAGCCGAAGTGCCGGCGTCGGCCTCCCGCCCTGGCGCCACGCGCTAAGCCGAAGCGCCGGCGTCGGCCTCCCGCCTTGGCGCCACGCGCTAAGCCGAAGTGCCGCCGTCGGCCACTCGCCCTACCAGCGGTGGTACGCCGGATGCCCCGGGCCCACCACCACGAACACGCCGCGGCAGGTCGCCGTCACCACGCCGCCCACGCTGAGCTCGCCGAGGACCACCGCGCGGTCGTCCCCGATCTCGTCGACCCACGCCCGCAGGTGCACCGGTCCGGAGGTCGGGGTCGGCCGGCGCATCTTGATCGCGTACTCGGCCGTGACCGTCGACGGCACGCTCGCCGCGCCCGACCGCCGCATCAGATGGTACGCGGCCGTCCAGTTGCAGTGACAATCGAGCAACGTGCCGATGATCCCGCCGCTGAGGACTCCGGGGAACGCCTCGTGGCTGACGAGCGGCGTGAACTCGCAGGTCGCCTCGTCGCCATCCACGAAGCTCCGAATCCGCAGGCCGTCCGCATTGGCGGGACCGCAGCCGAAGCACACGCTGCGCGGTGCGTAGCGCTCTTGGAGGCTGAGCGTCTCGTCGCTGGAGCCGACATCGGGCGTGCGATCGCCAGCCATGGAACCTCCAACGGTCCAGCCGATCGGCGTTGCTGCCAGGTGCTATCCTGCTACACTGCGTGGGCGTAGGCGCTACACTGTAGCCTCTCGTCCCGACCTCGTCCACGCGCTGCCGCAGCCGTACGGGGCTCACGTGAGATCCCGTGGGTCGCACCGGACATCCGGCCCGCCGCGGCATCGCGCGGCTCGGCATCGCGCGGGTCGAGGTGAGACGTGCTCCGCGCAAAGCCTCTGGAGAATCGCAATGGCAGGCAGACCACTGACCGCCGCTGACCTGTGGGCCATGCCCAGGGTCGGCTCGCCCGCTCCCGCCCCCGATGGCTCGTTCGTCGTGGTGCCGGTCACCTCGTACGACGTGGAAAGCGACAAGGGGACCACCCGGCTGTGGCGCGCGCCAGCTGGTGAGGGCGAGCTGCGCGCCCTCACGTCCGCGGCCTGCTCGAGCACCGACCCGGCGGTCAGCCCGGACGGTCGCATGGTGTCGTTCGTGCGCAAGCCCGGTGACGGCGACCGGGACGCGGGCGGCAACGACGCGCCCGGCGCGCCGAAGCACAGCGACAAGCCCCAGCTGTACGTGATGCCGCTCGACGGCGGCGAGGCGGAGCGGCTCACCGACATGCCGCTCGGCGCCGGGGTGCCGGTGTGGTTCCCCGACTCGCGGCGCATCGCCTTCTTGGCGCCGGTTTATAGGGACGCGCCGGACCTCGGCGCGACCGCCGAGCGAGCCAAGGAGATCAAGGAGAGCAAGGTCACGGCTCGCGTGACCGAGGATCGGGTCTACCGCTTCTGGGATCGCTGGCTGACCGACGGCGACGTGCACCACGTGTTCGTGATCGACACCGTCACCCGCGATGTGCTCGATCTGACACCGACTTCGGGTCACTGGATGCCGTTCATGGGGCAGTCCGGTCACCTGGCCGTGGCTCCGGACGGGGGCGAGATCGCGTTCACCGCCGTTCAGTCGGATCCGCCGTATGACCCGTTGCTCTACGGGGTGTTCACCGCGCCAGTTCCGTCGGACATCGGTCCCGACGCGGAAGCGGGCGACCTGCGACACCTCACCGCATACCATCCGGCTGACGCCTTCCGGCCGCTGTACGCTCCGGACGGTCGGTTCATCGTGTACGGCCTGCAGCGCGAGATCGACTACTACGCCGACCGGCAGCGCATCGTCGTATACGATCGCGAGGCCGACTTGCACACCGTCCTGACCGAGGACTGGGACTTCCTGTGGGCCTCGGAGTGGGCGTTCGGCGAAGATCCGCGCCGGCTGTTCTTCAACGCCGAGGTGGACGCGCGCAACGCGGTGTTCGCGATTGACATCGATGACGCGCTCGAGGACCCGACGGGCAACCCGCCGAGGGAGGTCTTCCGCGGCGGTTGGCTGGGAGCGCCGCAGATTGCGGGCGGCAAAGTGTTCGCCACGCTCCAATCGCTGCTCAGCCCCCCCGAGGTGGTGTCTTTCAACCTCGACGGCACCTGCCTAGAGAAGGTCACCGAGCTGACCGCGCCGTCCCTGGAGGCAATCGAGCTCGGGCCCGTCGAGGAGATCTACTTCGAAGGCGCCGGCGGCGACGAGGTCCAGATGTTCGTGATCCATCCGCCCGGGTCAGCCGAGTCGCTGGCGGCCAAGGCCGAGGGCGGAGCGCAGGCCGGCGCAGGCACCCCCCTCGTGCACATGGTCCACGGCGGACCGCACGGCGTGTTCGGCGATCAGTGGCATTGGCGATGGAACGCTCAAGCGTTCGCCGCTCCCGGCTACGTGGTGGCACTGGTCAACTTCCACGGGTCCACCGGCTGGGGCGAGGACTTCGCATCGTCGATCCTCGGACGGTGGGGCGATCAGCCGTACGACGACGTCATGGCCGCCACTGACCTTCTGATCGAGCGCGGGATCGCCGATCCAACTCGAATGGCCGTGACCGGCGGCTCCTACGGCGGCTACCTGGTGTCGTGGATCGCGTCGCAGACCGACAGGTTCAAGTGCATCGTCAACCACGCGGGCGTGAGCGACTTCCAGCCGCAGTACGCCTCGGACGTCACGCAGGGCCGCCGGCGCTCCATGGGCGGCGAGCCGTGGGACAACGTCGAGGGCTTGGACCGCTACAATCCGGCGCGCTACGCGTCCGGCTTCGCGTCGCCGATGCTGGTGATCCACGGCGAGAAGGACTACCGCGTGCCCTACGTCCAGGGCCTCGAGATCTACAACGTCTACAAGGCAATGGGGCTGCCCGCGCGCCTCGTGTGCTACCCCGACGAGAACCACTGGATCCTGAAGCCGCAGAACAGCCTGCACTGGTATGGCGAGGTCCTCGGCTGGCTCGAGCGCTGGCTGACCGGGTCGACTGGCACCGAGGGATAGTCGAGCGCCGTGCGCGAGGGCTGGTCGGGCGCCGCTGAGCAGCGCTGGCCAATTGGCGGGCGCGCCCAATGCCGAGCAACGGAGTAGGAGCGAATCGTGAGCAGCAGTGACAGCAACGGCGCGACGCCGGCCTTTCGCGAGCTCAGCGACTCGGAGATGATCGAGGCTCTGGAGATAGGCCACACCTTCCCGGGCGACTTCCCGATCGTGGTGATCGCCAAGCATGGCGACGACTTCCCGAAGCTGCTGGAGCAGACGGTGAGCCAAGCGCAGGGCGACGCCGCCTACAGCATCACGGAGCGCCCGTCGAGCGAGGGGCGGTATGTGTCGTACCGCGTCGAGGTGCACGTCGACAGCGCGCACGAGGCGCTCGAGCGCAAGCGCCTGATCTCGGGCCTCGACGGAGTGATCCTCCTACTCTAGCCGGCCTCGGCCCGCTCCTGCTTCTTGCGCCAGTAGCGGGAGATGCCGTCCACCGACATTGCCAGCGGGTTGGCGGTGCCGGCCTGGCCGATGTTCTCGCTCGACGCCCCAGACTCGTGCGCCCGCGCCAGGTTCCAAGTCGTGTAGTGCTCAACGAGCTCGTCCCGCTCGGCGCCGCTCATCATCGCCCCGAGGACGAAGCCGCTCGACTCACCGATGAGCGCCCGCACTCGTTCGAGGTGGTCGTTGACGTCGTCGACTCGACCGAAGTGGGTCGGGAAGATGGCAGCGAAGCGCTCCTCCTGCAGGCGCGACAGCGACGCGTACCACGCCTCGCGATCGAACTCCGGCGGCACGGCCGGGATGTCGATCAGCTCGCTGCCCAGGATCCTGACGCCGCCGGCGTCGCCCGTGAAGCCGACGTCCTCGAGCCGGATCACGTGGTGGTGGCTGGCGTGCCCGGGCGTGTCGATCGCCCGGAAGGTCAGCCCGCACGCCTCCACCAAGTCGCCGTCGCGCAGCTCGGTGACGCGGTCGGCCGGCGCCGCCACGGTCTGGCCCCAGAGCCTGTCCATGTCGTCACCGTAGAGCCGGCCCGCGCTGCGCAGCAGGCGCGACGGGTCGGCGATGTGCGGCGCCCCTACATGGTGCACGTAGACCTGGGCTCCCTGCTGGGCCCACCAACCGGCCGCACCGGAGTGATCCAGGTGGATGTGGGTGACGATGACGTGCTCTATGTCCGCGACCTCGTAGCCTAGCTCGGCCAGCCGCGCCCTCAGGATGTCGAGGGTGCTCGCTGGCCCCGTCTCGATCAATACCGGGCCGCCGGGACCGACGACGAGGTAGGCCGCTATCGCGTGCGGTATGCCCTGGAACTCGAGATCTATCGTATGGATGTCCATGGGAGTCCTTGTTGTCGGAGAAGAGGGCAAGACCGCGCTCCAGATGCGCTGCGGAACAGCGTGCACCCGGTACGCGCCAAAGGTAGGTGCACCCGCTGCCGAGCGCCAAACCGCGGTGTCACGTTTCGCGGTTCCGTGAGTTGTACATTACACGCGCGAAGGAGGTGCGACGTGCCTAGTGAGCCCATGCAACGCCGAACATCGTTCGCCCGACTCCCCGGTCTTCTGGTCGTGCTCGCGACGGCCGCGATCGTGCTGTTGTTGGTCGCCGGCGAAGTCGGCGCTCAGCCTGAGTGGCCGCCGCGCTCCTACGTCCCGCACGTGACCAGGGACGGGGGCCTCATTGGACCAGACACGACCCTGGGGCGCTGCGATACGGGAGTGCAGACGCAGAACCTCAGCACTGACAGCACCATGATGGCTTCGATCGGCTTCTACCCTCAGGACAGGCGCGAGCCGAGCTGGCTGTCGAGCTTCCCCGTCGCTCCGCTGGGCTCGACCCTCTACTACCTGCCAACAGTGGACGTGCCCGATGGCCTCAGTGCCGCCATCGTCTACGCCGACCAGCCCGCAGCGACGATCGCGAGGACCGACTGCGTCGCCGGTGGCAAGGCCGCCATGTACGGCCAAGCGAGGCCGGGACCAGAGGTGGCGGTTCCACTGGCAGTCGCTCACTACTACGGCCAGTGCTCGATCCTGACGGTCCAGAACCCGGACACCGAGGAGTCGATCGAGGCCCGCATCGAGCTCACTCGATTCGCCACCAGCGACCCCGAGTACACGGCCACCGAGGCGATAGGTCCCGGCACTTCGGTGACGCTGGACCTGTGCGAGCTCAGGCATCCCGGCGACTACCCGTTGCTCGACTTCGTCGGATCGGCAATCGTGACTGCCGGCGGAGCCGACGTCGCTGTCATGAGCTACGTCGACATCACCACCTCGTCGATGGCGCTGTACGCGTTCGAGGGCGTGCCCACGGACGCGGCCGCCAACCAGCTCTACGCCCCGCTGATTCGCTCGCGTCAGCAGGTACGGGTCGGCGCCTCCACCGGGCACATGCTCGATACCGGGATCGCCGTCGTCAATCCCTCCGACAAGCCGACCGACGTCTACGTGAGGTACTACGGGGCGCCCGGGAATCCCGTATGTGGCGGAGGCTACTACGAGCACAACGACGACCCGGTTGCCGTCCCAGCCCACTCGAGCGTGGTCTTCTACCAGGGCCCAGCCGAGCAGCCGCTCACCGGGATGCACCCGCTTCCGGAGGGCTGCTACGGGTCGGCCAAGATCATCTCCGACCCGGAGCCCGTGTTGGCGGTGGTCAACGACTCGCTCGACATGACGGCGACCTCGGCGGCCTACAACGCGCTGAGTGACGATGATGCCGGCACGCGGATAGTGCTGCCGCTGTTCAGGTCGGGCCACACGTCGTGGGCGCTCTACACCGGGATCATGGCAATGAACACCGGCAACGAGGTCACGGACATCACGGTCACCGCCTATCCGTCCGACGGCGGAACGGACGACGTCGTGAGCGCTACCGCACACGACGTGGGCGTCAATGAGACAGCCGCGTTCTGGCCCGGCGACTTCGCCAACGCCGGCTGGTGGGGTGACTCCAACCGGTCATACGGCTCGGCGATCGTCACGAGCGAGCAGCCGGTCGTCGTTGTCGTCAACGACTGGTCGCTGGCCGGCGCCGCCGATCCGGCAACTTACACCGGCCTGAAGGTGGAGTAGATCCGGGGCAGCCGCGCCAACGTCGGCCAAGCTGGCGGGAGGGGCGTGCGCGCGTCACGCCTTCCTACTTCACGGCCAGCGGCAGCAGGATCCCGCCTCGGTAGGCGGCCGGGGTAACATCGAGGGACACCCGGACGTCGCCGGTCGGCGCCCGGTACTCGAGCCTGACGCGCCCGCCGCCGTCCGGCAGGGCAGTCGTCACCGTCTCGTGGACCTCGAGCTCGTTCCACGCATCGACGAGCAGCTTCTCGCCGACCCACAGCCGCGCGCCGCCGATGGCGACGAGCTCGAGAGCGTACCGGCCGCTGTTACCGATGTGGCGCTCCGCCCGCACCGATCGCGCGTCCGCCCAAGACGGGGCCACGGGCACCTCGCTACCCCAGTCCAGCACCAGTCGTAGGGTGCTCGTGACGAGGACGGGCGCCTCGGCCAGCCACTCGCCGGAATGCGCCTCGACCCGCCACTCGGCCGCGTGCGCCGGTCCGAATGCCTGCAGCCGGTCGAGCGACGCGTCCAGCGCGTACACCTCGCCGTTCGAGCCCGCGGCCACCGCGCTGATCTCGGCGAACCGCCCGTCACCTGCCCCACCGCCGTCCCAGCCGCCGGCGGCCGCGCCATCGGCGGTCAGCCGCGCCGCCCGGCCGTGGCCGGCGTCCGCGACATACACCGCGCCGTCGAGACCCGCCGCCACGTCAACCGGTCGCGACAGCACCGTCGTCGCGCCGACCGGCTCACCGAGCACGTCGAGCGGACCCCCGAACAGGTCGAAGCGCTGCACGCGGTCGTTGCCCCTGTCCGCCACCAGCAGGGTGTCGTGGTCGATGGCCAGTCCGGCAGGTCCCGCGAACTGCCCGGCATCGGCGCCGGGCAGCCCCCATGCGCCGCTCGGTCCATCCGCCGCGAGACGCTGGATGCGCTGATTGCCCGAGTCGGCCACGAACAACACGTCGTCATCCGTCACGGACAAGCCCCATGGATAGACGAACCTACCGAAGTCCGTGCCCTGCCCGCCGACCTGCTCCGCGATCCGCCTGTCGGCGTCGAAGCGCTTGACCCTGTGGTGCAGCTGGCTGGCGACCCACACGCTGCCGTCCTGCCGGACCGCCACGTCTACCGGCTCCCGTAGCCCGGCGGTCGCATCGAGGCTGAACGCGCCGAACGTCTCGACGAAGACACCCGCGCCGTCGAATCGTTGAACGCGGTGGTTCTTCGTGTCGGCGACGACCAAGCTCCCGTCCGGCGCCACGGCCAAGCCGCGCGCGGCTTGGAAGTCGCCGCCGTCGGCCATCCGGGCCTGGCTGAGCCCGAGGAACGTCCCGTCGGCCGCGAAACGCTGGACCCGAGCGTTGCCGTAGTCGGCCACCAACAGGCTGCCATCAGCCGCCAGCTTTACGTCGGTTGGGCTGCTGAGCTCGCCAGGGTCGATGCCTTGATCGCCCCACGCCGCTAGAGACGCGCCGTCCGGCGCCAGGTGCTGGATGCGGTGGTTGCGCGTGTCCGCCACCCACAGCGAGCCGTCCGCCGCCACGTCCACGCCATACGGCTCGAACAGCTCACCGGGCGCCTGCCCCCTCCCGCCGATGGTCGCGAGGTGCTCGCCGTCGAGGCTGAAGCGCTGCAGGCGATGATTGTCGCGCTCGACCACCCAGACCGAGCCATCGGGGCCGACGGCCAGACCGCGCGGCTCGTTCAGCTGCCCGTCGCCCGAGCCGACCTCGCCCCACGCCGACAGCTGCTGGCCGGACAGGGTGAAACGCCCGATGCGGCCGCTGCCCGCGCTAGCCACGACGACCGACCCGTCAGGCGCAATGTCGATCCCGGTCGGCACGTCCAGGTCGCCGGGGGCGTAGTCGTCTCGCCCCCACGACCAGATCACGGAGCCGTCGGCATCGAAGACCTGCACACGGTGGTTGCGGCTGTCGGCGACCGCGACGTAGCCGCCGGGGACCACGGCGATGCCGGCCGGCAGGCTCAGCTCGCCGGCACGAGTCCCGGTCCCGCCCCAGACAGCGCCTTGGTCGCCGGCGGGGCCGAAGACCTGTATCTCGCTTCGCCCCGCGTCCCCGACATACACTGTCCCGTCGGGCGCAATGGCCAGGGCGCGCGGGCGCCGACGCTCGCCGCCGCCGGGCGCCCCCCAGCGCCGCAGATAGACGCCGTCCTCGTCGAAGCACTGCAACCGCTGGAGGCTCCGGTCGAGCACGCACAGCTCGCCGCTCTGCAGCGGGGCCGCGCCGGACGGCTCGTCGAGCTGGCCGCGCTCGGTGCCCTGCACGCCCCACGTCGCGATGTACTGCCGATTCGCGTCGAAGCGCTGAATGCGGTGGTTGCCCGTGTCCATCACGTAGACATCGCCGTTCGCCGCGACGGACACCCCCCGCGGACGCTCGTACGCCGTGTCCGACGGGCCGCCGGCGATCCACTGCTCCACGAACGCGCCTTCGCCGTCGAAGCGCTGGATCCGCGAGTTGCCCGTGTCGGCGATGTAGATGCTGCCGTCAATCCCGACCGCAACACCGCGCGGCTGGCGAAGCTGCCCCTCTAGTGCTCCCTCACCGCCCCACGCGGCAGCCAGCGCGCCGGAAGCATCGAACCTCACCGCCCGGTGAGCGCCGGCGTCGACGACGACCAAGCCGCCGTCGGCCGTCGCGTCCGCCGCCCACGGCTCGACCAGCCCGCCTTCCGCCTCATCCGGGCCGCCGAACGACGCGACGAAGCGACCGCGCGGGTCGAAGCGCTGCACTCGCGCGTTGCCGGAGTCGACCACGTACACGCTGCCGTCGGCACCCACCGCGATGCCGGTCGGCGACATGAAGCGTCCCTCGGCCGAGCCGCAGCTGCCCCACGCCTCCACGAAGTCGCCTGCGGCCGAGAAGACCTGCACGCGGTGGTTGCGCGTGTCGGCCAGGTAGATCGTGTCGTCGGGCCCGGCGGCGATTGCCTCGGGGCCGTCGAACAGGCTGGGCGGGTCCTGGGTCTGGACCGTGAAGAGGAGCTTGTCCGGTAGCGGCCCCAGCGCCTGAGCGGCCTCGGCGGCGCGGGACGGTGGCGGCGACGTGGCCGACGCGCAGAGCGCGACCAGCAGCAGCGGCGCAGCGATGGCCACGCGGCCCAGCGAGATCCGCTGAGGCCCCCGGGATCGACGTCGGCCTCGCAGCCGCCGCGTCGCTAGCCCTGGCGTGGCTCGTAGTCCAGGTTCGGCGCCAGCCATCGCTCTGCCTCCTCCAACGCGATGCCCTTGCGCGCGGCGTAGTCCTCGACCTGATCGCGCCCGATCCGACCGACGGCGAAGTACCGCGACTCCGGATGCGCGAAGTACAGGCCGCACACCGAGCTGGCGGGCTGCATGGCGAACGTCTCGGTCAACGCGATGCCGGTGCGGCGCTCCGCGTCGAGAAGCTGCCAGATCAGGCGCTTCTCCGAGTGATCGGGCTGCGCCGGGTAGCCCGGCGCTGGCCGAATCCCGCGGTACCGCTCCTTGATGAGCTCTCCCTTTGTCAGGCGCTCGTCGCGACCGTAGCCCCACTCGCGACGGACTCGCTCGTGGAGCATCTCGGCGAAGGCCTCGGCCAGTCGATCGGCCAAGGCCTTGGCCATGATCGAGCCGTAGTCGTCGTGGACGGCCTCGAAGCCCGCGCAGAGCTCGTCGAGCCCCTCGCCAGCCGTCACGGCGAAGGCGCCGACGTGGTCCCGCCTTCCGGATCGCGCCGGCGCCACGAAGTCGGCCAGCGCCAGGTTGGGCGCGTCGGCGCGTCCCGGCCGCTGCTGCCGCAGCGTGTGCAGCGTGAGCACCTCGGGTGGCCTGCCGCTCTCGGCGCCCACGGAGCCAACGGTCACGTCGATGTCGTCGCCCACGGCGACGGCGCGGAACAGCCCGTACGCGCCGCGCGGCGTGAGCGCCCGCTCGCCGACAATCCGCTCGAGCAGCGCCTCGGCGTCCGCCAGCAGCTCGCGGGACCTCTCGCCCTGCACGGGATCGTCCAGGATCTTCGGGTGCGCGCCGCGCAAGCCCCACGCCGCCAGGAACGGCGACCAGTCGATGTACTCCGCGATGGTCGCCAGGTCGGCGTCGTCGACCGTGCGCGCCCCGACCTGCTCCGGCTCCGGCAGTGGCTCAACGGACCAGTCGATGTCCAGGCGGTTGGCGCGCGCGTCGGCAAGCGAGAGCAGCGGCGAGCGATCCGACCGAGATGCGTGCCGGCGCCGCAGGGAGTCGTACTCGGCCTCAGTCTCGGCCGCCAGCGCGGCCCTCCCCGCCGGATCGAGAAGCCGCGACACCACGCCGACCGCGCGCGACGCGTCGGGCACGTAGACCGTGGGTTGGCTGTACTGTGGGGCGATCCGCAGCGCGGTATGCGCCCTGCTGGTGGTCGCGCCGCCGATCAGCAACGGCACATCGAAGCCCAACCGCTCCATCTCTGACGCCACGTGAACCATCTCGTCGAGCGACGGCGTGATGAGCCCGCTCAGCCCGACTACATCGGCGCGGCGCTCCCGCGCCTCGTCGAGCAATCGCTCCGCCGGCACCATCACGCCCAGATCCACGACGTCGTAGCCGTTGCAGCCGAGGACCACACCGACGATGTTCTTGCCGATGTCGTGCACGTCGCCCTTCACGGTGGCCAGCACGACCGTGCCCTTCGTGCTGCTCCCGGCCCGCTCTGCCTCGGCCTCGAGGAACGGGGTGAGGTAGGCGACGGCCTGCTTCATCACCCGGGCGGACTTCACGACCTGGGGGAGGAACATCTTGCCGG
>JBJYWW010000007.1:7055-8399 GCA_046259645.1 Anaerolineae bacterium | reverse complement strand
GTTCCTCAATGCCGAGACCGGTCAGGCCGTGGCCGGGGCGGGAGACGTCAATGGCGACGGTCTGGACGACTTCCTTATCGGCGCCCGCAAGGCCTCACCACCCGGCGACCTCGCGTCCGCGGGCAAGACATACCTGCTGCTCGGGCGCGCCGGCGCCGACTGGGGCCAGGACTTCGACCTCGCCGGAGCCGACGCGTCCTTCATCGGCGACGCCGCGGGCGACGGCGCGGGAGCCTGGCCGGCGCTCGCGACGTCAACGGCGACGGCCTGCGCGATTTCGTCATCGGGGCGCCGTACGCGGACGGGATGCAGGAGGGCTCCGGCAAGGCATCGCTGTTCCTCGGCCGCGAGGACGCCGACTGGGGCCAAGATGTGCGCCTCGCCGATGCCGACGCATCCTTCCTGGGTGTGTGGAACGGCGACTACACCGGCCTCGACGTTGCCGGGCTAGGCGATGTGAACGGTGACGGCCTAGATGACATCTCCATCGGCGCCCACGGCTCGGACACGGACGGCTCCAGCGCCGGCACGGCCTATCTGGTGTTCGGCCGCGCGGCCGCCGACTGGGGCGCCGCGTTCGACTTGACCGACGCTGACGTGCGGTTCGCATCGGAAGCTGCGAGCAGCTTCACCGGCCGCTCGGTGTCCGGCGTCGGCGACGCAAACGGTGACGGGCTGGCCGACGTCTTGATAGGCGCGCCGGGCATCGACTCCCCGGCGACGGACTGCGGCAAGGTGTACCTGGTACTCGGCCGGGAGGACGACTCCTGGGGCTCGCCGGTGTCCTTGGCCGACGCTGATGCTTCCTGGGTCGGCGTCGTCGAGGGCGAGGAGGTCGGTACGGCCACCGGCCTGGCCGGCGACGTGAACGGCGACGGTCTCGGCGACCTCGTATTCGGATCCGAGGACAACCAGGGCGGCGGACCAGACGGCAGCGGGCGAGTGTACCTGGTGGTCGGACGCCCCAGCGGCTGGTCGCGGGACGTCTCGCTGGCCGGAGCCGACACCGCCATCGACATCTCGGTGCTCGAGGGCGCCTTCCTGCAGGACGAGTTCGGCACGGCCGCGTCCGGTGCCGGCGACGTCGATGGCGACGGCTTCCACGACCTGGTGGTCGGTGCGGCGGGCTTCAACGACGCCTACGATCACCACGGGGTCGCCTTCCTCCTGCGCGGGCGCGGCCTGGCGTTCGACAAGCGGTCAGTGGCGCCGCTCGTTCCCGCGGGCGGCACCGCGAGCTTCCAGATGCGGTTCACGAACACCATGCGCACCACGGTGCACGGCGCGTTGGTGGTCGATCAGCTGCCGCAGGGCGTGGGCTTCGTGAGCTGCTCGGGCGGCTCG
>JBJYWW010000007.1:0-7045 GCA_046259645.1 Anaerolineae bacterium | reverse complement strand
TGCGTCCAGCAGGGCCGGAGAGTGGTCTGGACCGTGAGCGACCTGGCGCCGCAACAAGCCGACGTGGTGGGCCTGTCCGTGCTCGTTCCCGACGGCGTGCAATCTGGCGCGCGCATAACGAACACGGCGTGGATCACGGCGCCCGGGCTCATCGCGCCCGTGCACGACCGCGCCATCGTCTTCGTCGGCGCCGAGCAGCCGACCCCGACCGCCACCGCGAGCCGCACTGCCACTCGCACGCCCACCCGCACTCCCACCTACACTCCGACCCGCACCGCCACCGGCCCAGCCACCACGCCGGGTACGCCGGGCACGTCCGGCACTCCCGGCGCGCCAGACACCGCCACCGCATCGCCTACGCCGGACGCGACGGTGGTCACCGCAACCCGGACCGCCGTCCCCTCCGGCACCGCAACCACTCCGCCAACGGCACTGGCGACCGCGACGGCCACCGCCACGCCGCCAACCGCGACCCCGACACCCCGCGCCAGCGTCTTCCTGCCGTCGCTCCTCAAGCGCGTCGACGCGAGCGATCCGCTTCTGCCTGAGGAGTACTCCGTCCTGCGGGCGGTGATCCTCGCCAACTTCGCCCATCCCGCGATCGAGCGGCTCGTCATCTCCGATGACACCGACAACTGGTGGCTCGATGACGCGCGTGCGTTCGAGGATCGTGTGGCCGAGTATTGGCCGGACGTACCCGAGGAGGCCATCGCGGAGCTGATCACCCGCAATGCCAATCAGTATCCGATGTCGGATCGATTCGGGCTGGACACTGAAGTGGTCCTCATTTCGGACGACGAGGCGGAGGAGATCTTCCGGCGCCCGGACGGCTGGGAGGAGTTGTACCGGCGGTACCCTGGAGCGCAGGGAATGATGGGGCTGTCGCGAGTGGGGTTCAGCTGCGATGGCCGGTGGGCGCTGGCCTATATGGGAAACCAGTTCGACTGGCTGGCGGGACACGGCGACCTATACCTGCTCGAGAGAGTCGAGGACCAGTGGACGGTGGTCGACAGCATCTTCCTCTGGATCTCGTGAGGGCGGCCGCCTGCTCGTGTGCGAACTGGTTCGGCGCTTGACATTCGAGCATACTCGAATAACTATTCGAGTATGACTGAATCTGTCTTCCGTCACTCGTACAGCGCTGTCCGCGACGAGCTGGTCCTGCGGCTGCTCGAACCGCCTCGTGGCATCGCGCAGCTGCTCAGTGGACCACGGCAGGTGGGCAAGACGACCCTGCTGCTCGAGATCGAGCGGATGTGGCCGGATCGAGCGCTGTACGCCGCAGCCGACACTCCTGCCGCCGCCTTGCCCGGCTGGTGGGAGAACGTGTGGGCGAGAGCCGAACGCTCAGGCGAGTCGCAGACGACACTGCTGCTCCTCGACGAGGTCCAGCGCCTTCCGGACTGGTCGCAGCTGCTCAAGGCGAAGGTCGACGAGGTCAAGCGCAGGCGGCTGCCCATTCAGGTCGTCGCTTCGGGTTCCTCCGCGCTCGACCTCGGTCACGGGAGCCGCGAGACCATGGCCGGGCGATTCGAGCGACTGCGACTGCTCCACTGGCAGGCTGCGGAGATGGCGCAGTGCTTCAACAAGGACCCCGATGCTGCGGCACTCGACCTGGTGCGATTCGGCGGCTATCCAGGCGCGGTCGACCTGCAGACAGATCTCGACCGTTGGCGGGACTATATCCTGCACAGCATCATCGAGCCGGCCATCGGCCGCGACATCCTCGCGATCGAGAGCGTGCGCCGGCCTGCGCTCCTGCGCCAGGTCTTCGCGGTCGCGGCGGGTCATCCGGCGCAGGTCGTCGCCGTGAAGAAGCTCCAGGGGCAGCTCCGGGATCCGGGAGCGCTGGAGACCATCGCCCACTACCTCGAGCTCTTGGAGGAGGCCCTGCTGGTTGCAGCGGTGCGCAAGCACTCGGGCAAGGTCGTCCGGCAGCGGGCGGCGCCGCCCAAGCTGGTGGCTCTGAACAACGCACTGCTCTCAGCCGGCCTCGACGACGAACCGCCCACTCAGGAGCTGAATCCAGAGCGATGGGGCCGATGGCTGGAGAACGCGTGCATGGGCGCCGCATGGAACGCCGGTCAGTCGATCTACTACTGGCGGCAAGAGCCCCTGGAGGTCGACCTCGTCACAACTGGGTCGTGGGGGCGCTGGGCGGTCGAGGTCAAGACCGGTCGGCTGAGCCTCCGGTCCTTCGCCGGCGTTCTCGAGTTCTGCCGCCGGAACCCAGGCTTCAGGCCGGCTGTGGTTTGCGACCCTGGACAAGAGAGCATCGGCGAGGAAGCAGGCGTGCGTTCGATCACTTGGCCGATGTACCTGAACGAGGGGCTGGTCTCCGACTAGGTCCGGGCCAGGCGAGCGCGGCCCGAGTGCACTGCTCGTCAGGCAAGCCGACGTCCGCAATCGTCCCGACGCGCGGGCGCAGGACGTAGTAGCACCTAGGAGACTCGATCGGCCCCGGGGATCGCCAACCGGGATACGGCGCCCCGCACGCGGTCGGCCAGTCTGGTGAGGAGGATGCGGATGGCCCGACATCGGTTGGTGTTCGGCCTGCTCCTGGCGTGCTGTGTGGCGACAGCCGCTTGGCCGCCGCGCCTGATAGGTGCCGCGCTTGGCGCCGGCGGCCGAGGTATGCAGATCTCGGAATCAGTGAAGACTCGTCGGGTGCTCACGAGCGAAAGAAGCTCCTCGGTTGGTCGGCGTCTGGCCGTTGGTCGACCCGGGACCGTTGCGCAGCCCGAGACCGTTGACCTGTCATTTGCCTCCGATCAGGCCGTCGTCGTCACCCCCGTCGCCGACACGTGGTACGAGACCGACGGCTTCGAGGGCTGGCTCCCGGACCCCACTCCGCACGGTACGGAGAACCGCTTGTCCGCCGGCTGGAACCACCTCAACGGCGAACGGCGTGCCGTCATGCGGTTCGATCTCCCCACGCCGCCAACTGGCCAGCGAATCGCCGGCGGCGAGCTTCGGCTCGCCATCTTGATGGCCGGTGTCAACACCTACAGCCCACCGTACCCGGTAAGCGGCACCATGGAGATCGCGATGCGCCTCGTTGAGAGCGACTGGGACGAGTACGTCCTCAACGGCGCTGAGCCACCGACTACCAGCCGCGTGCTGCTCTACGCCGACGTTCCCTGGGGGCCGTGCGGCGACTCCGACTGCGGCTCGGCGAGCATCGACATCGCTGAGCTGGTGGAGGCTTGGTACAGCGCGCCGGCGCAGCCCAACCGCGGCTTCACGCTGACCGCCAGGGGGCACCTCGACCAGGCGTCGTTCGGCGCCTCGTACGTGATCGCGAGCCGCGAGCTGGACCGGCCGCCCGAACTGCACCTCGTCCTCGCCCGGCAGGACGAGACGCCCGTGTCGACCCCGTCATCGGCCCCGACGTCATCCACTTCGCCGCCTCCGACACCGACTCCAACGCAGAGCCCATTGGGCGGCCCGAAGGACGTGTACTTACCGGACTTGCTTCGCTCTCCTTCGGGCAGCTAGCGATCCGCCCCGGCGATCGAGTCCGGGCGCTGCGCTACGGGCAGGCCGTGATCCGCCCAGCGATCTCGCGGTAGATGTCGGCGAGGTCCTCGCCGTCGGGGGCGTAGTAGGAGTCGCCTGGCTCCGACGCCACACCGGCCAGCAGGTCACGCAGCACGTCGCTCGGCAGGCCGAGCCCGATCGTGAACACCCGCGTGCCCGCCGCCTTGGCCGCCGCCGCCGCGGCCAGCACGGTCTCCTCCTGCGAGCCGCCTGCCGCCGGCGTCGGGACGCGGTTTGGCAGGCCATCCGTGAGCAAGATGAGCACGGGCGTCACGGGCCAGTCGATCTGCGCTCCGTCGATCACCCGCTGGCCCTCCTCGATCGCCAGGTCCAGCCGCGTCCCCTGCGCGATGCCGTCCACCAGGCCGTCGAGAGCTGCGTCCACGGCAGCGCGATCGCCGGTCATGCCGATGGCTGTCCACGCCGTGTCGTTGAAGCCCACGACCCCGACACGGTCGTGGCGCCCCCGCCGGTCGGGCGCCAGGTCCATCTCACCGACGAATGCGTGCGCCGCGTCGATCGCCGCCTCATGCTTGCTGCGACCGGAGGAAGTCGTCCGGTACATCGAGGTCGACATGTCGAGCACCAGCACGACGTCGGCGTGGATCAGCTCCGGCCGGCACAACCGGTTCTCGGTGAACGGCAGGTAGATCGGCTCCGGAACCGGCGTCGCGGTGGCCGTGGCCGTTGACGTCGAAGTCGCGGTCGCCGTCGGAGTCGGCGTCGGACACGGAGTCGCCGTGCTCGTCGGTGACGCGGTCGGCGAGGACGTGACCGTTGGTGTGGACGACGGCACCGAGACTGGTGGGCAGAGAACCTCGATGTCACCGAGACCGGCAGACTTGCCGAACGTCAGCTGGCCCGAGTTGCTTTGATAGATGGTCTGCTTGTTGGCTATCCGCCCAGTGCTGTTGCGGAACCACAGCGCGCCGCCGCTGTAGAACACGCTTACATCAACCGCGCTGGACACGACCTCGTCCCGGAACGGATGCGCCGCCAGAGCGCCCCAGGTCGCCTCGTCCTGCAGTGGGTCGTCGTGGTAGAACTCTGGCTCGGTGATCGGCTCCAGCCACCTGTCTAGCGCTCCCGGGGCAAGCCGCGCGGGGAGTAGGTCGCCATAGCCCGTGCTGAAGAGCTCCGCGTCGCCGTCCCGGTCGCGGAAGCCGAGCAGCAGGTCGCCGGCCTCGTTCCACGTCAGGTCCGCGAGCATCGGCTGGCGCGCACCGTAGGACGAGCTCGTCGTGTCCCACGACCGCCAGGGCCAGTTTAGTGACGAGCCGTACGTCATCTCCAGCGCGACCACTTCCGCCATGTCGCTGCCGTCCGGCAGCGACCGGTAGACGTGCGCGCTGGTATCGGGTGACCGGACCTCGCCCTCGTCGACCAGCCCATGGAAGACGGCGCCGCCGCGCACGCCCAGCGCCATCGGCCGCGCCCTGCGCGACCAGTCCAGGGCGCTGGCGCCGTGGGCGAACGACCCCCGGGGCTCCCCGTCGGGCAAGCCGTAGCGATAGACACGGCGGTCGAACATGTTCACCACATAGAGCTCGTCCCCGGCCTCGGAGATCTCGATGTCGCCGAACCCGACCCGGCCGACCCAGGGCGCGGCCACCTCGTCCCAGGCCGATGTGTAGTCGTGGATCGACGGGCCCGCCAGCGTGGTTAGCCACGGCACGACGGAGCCGTCCTTGAGATCCAGGCGGTAGATGGCGCCAGGCCCTGCAGGACCGAGGATTGCGCTGCGCTTGTGATATGCCGCAGCGTACAGGTGCTCGCGTCGCCAGTCGTACGCCAGCCCGTACACGGCACCGACGTCGACCTGGCTCGTCAGGTTGAGGAGGCTGGTGCCGTCGAACGCGACGATCGCCGGCTCGCGGCTGAGGCGGCCCGTGACGGCATCGCGAGCGAACACCGTGATCGCGAACCACGGGTCCTCCGACTCGCAGCCCGCGACGATGCTGCTTCGAATCTGTGCCGCGGCGGTGGCTGTAGCCGGCACCGCCACCTGCGCGGTGGCCGCGGCGGCAGTGGCCGTGCGATAGTGCTTGGTGGCATAGGCCGTCAGAGTCGGCGGCACGGCCGTGGCGGTCGCGGCAGCCTGCGTGGATAGCGCCTGCATGGTGCTCGTGGCTTCAAGGCGCGCCTCGGCCGTCGTGGTGGCTACTAGGTCGGGATCGAAGGTCAGCCGGTCGGGACACAGGACCTCGACGTCCCCGACGCCGGCGGCCAGGTGCACTATCCCTGGGGCCACCACTCTGCCGACCGCCTCTGACCGCAGGACCGCGTGCGTCGGGCCATCGACCCATCGCATCTCAGTCCGCCACGACTCCTCGTCGTCGCCCGGCACCCCCGCGCCCTGGTTGCCGCCTGGCACGCCCGAGCCATAGCTGCGCGCTAAAGCCGGCACGATCGCGATGTCCAGCCCCGGCAAACGCGCCAGACCGCCAGTGGTCTCCAGCTCGGTGCCCAGCCACGCTTCACCGCGCACCAGCGATCCGGCGCGCGACTCAAGCGTGACCACCGCGCCGCCGATACCGGGCAGATAGCCCTCACGGCGGTAGGCGAGATCGACCTGGGCGTCGATCTGGCGGTTGCGCAAGCCCAGCAGCAGACCGCCTTCCGGCCGCAGCGCCATGTCAGCGAGCATGGGCACGGTATACGCCCACGTGAGGTGACCAGGTCCTTGGTCCTGCCCGCCCGGTCCCGTGCCCACAGGCACCAGCGGCAGCGCCAGCACGTGGCTCATCTCGCTGCCGTCGGGTCGCGACCGGAAGACATGAGCCACCGGGCCAGCGTACTCCTCCTCGCCGCCGCTGTCGTAGCTGCGGCCACCGTCGTCGACCAGACCGTGGTACAGCCAGCCGTTGGCGAACGCGACCGCGAACGGCCGGGCGCTCAGGCGCCACGACGTGTCGAAGCCACCGTGGCGGAACGAGCCAAGCGACGCACCATCGGGCAGGCTGAGCACATCGATGCGGCCTTGGTACTGGTTGACGGCCGCCAGAAGGCTGCCGTCCGCGTTGACCGCTACGCCCCCAATGCTCGAGATCCCCACCCACTCGCCTGCACCCTCGTCCTCGCCTCGCCGCCACTCGTGACGGTCAGGACCCGCGTCGAGCTGCGCGAGCAGCGAGACGTCGGGCGCGGCCGTGCCCGCGTCGCCGCCGCTACCGCCGCCCGTGCCGATGCCGGCCGAGATGTCGATCCGGTAGATCGCGCCGGGGCCGCCCGGGCCGTGCGGCGCCCCCGCCTTGTGATACGCGGCGGCGTAGAGGTAACCGCGACTCGCGTCGTAGGCCAAGCCGAACACCGCGCCCACCTGGCCGTGGGTCGCCAACGTGATCGGGGCATCGATGTCGTCGCCGGGCGTGTCGCGCAGCGCGACGACGGCCGGCGCGCCGGCCGGCGCGGCCGGGGGCGACGAGCCATCCTCCGGCACCGCGAAGCGCGCAGTTGCGACGAAGGGGTTGGTCGTCTCGCAGGCGGCGGCCAGGTCGGCCTGGGC
>JBJYWW010000006.1:0-2607 GCA_046259645.1 Anaerolineae bacterium | reverse complement strand
GCGCAGAAGGCGCGCGCGGTCGGCATCCACCTGGTGCTGGCGACGCAGCGACCGAGCGTCGACGTGGTCACCGGCCTCATCAAGGCGAACTTCCCCAGCCGCATCGCGTTCGCGGTCTCCAGCAGCGTCGACTCGCGAGTCATCCTCGACGGCTCGGGAGCGGAGAAGCTGCTCGGCCGCGGCGATATGCTCTACCAGGCGAGCGACGACAGCAAGCTGCGCCGCCTCCAGGGGTGCTTCGTGGCGGACGCCGAGATCGAGCGTCTCGCGCGCTACTGGAAGTTCTCCGCGGCGGTGCGCGACGAGGAGCCGGCGGAGCCGTTGGCGGCGCCTAAATATGAGCCGTTGATCCAGGCCGAGATGTGGGCGGATCTCTCGGTCGGGAAGGACGGCGAGCCCAAGCGCGACGAGCTGTACGAGGACGCCCTCGCGATAGTCGGCGAGCACCGGACGGCATCGACGAGCTTCCTGCAACGGAAGCTCCGCATCGGCTACGCCCGCGCTGCGCGCATTATCGACGAGCTCGAGGAGTCAGGTGTCATCGGCCCGGCGGACGGCAACAGGCCGCGCGAGGTGCTGCTGATAGCGGGCAGCGACGGCGCGGAGGAGGCCGATCCATCGGCCGACGACGACTCGGCGGCCGACGGGCCCGGCATGCCCCGCGGGGAGGCGCCATCCGCGCCAGGCGAGCACGGGTCGCGGACCGAGGCGCGGCCGCCCGGAGGCTGACCGACTGCGGGGTTGGCCAGGCTGCCGCTCGGATGCGCGTCAGGCGCGACGTGCGGCGCCTAGCGGCGCGCGAGCCAGGCGCCTAGCGGCAGACCAAGTCGCCGGCGATCGACCGGTAGATCTCCTCCAGGTCCGCGCCGGTCGGCGCGTAGTAGTATTGGTCCGGCTGGCTCGCGACGCGGCGCATCAGCTGCTCGTGGACGTTCCGCCCGTACCCGACCGCGTAGACCACGATGCCGTCGCGCTTGGCCGCGTCTGCCGCGTCGGAGACCGTCTGCTCCTGCGGTCCGATAGGCGCGGGAGTAGGCACCCTGTTCGGCAAGCCGTCGGACAGAAGAACCATCGCCGGGGTGTTGGACAGGATTCGCCCGGGCTCGAACTCCGGCAGCAGCGATCGGTGGCCCTGCTGCAAGCCGAGGTCGATGCGCGAGCCCTCGACGGGCCTGATGCCGTCGATCGCGTCGAACAGCTTGTCGCGATCGTTGGTCAGCGTCTGCGCCACCCCCGCCGTGTCGTTGTACCAGACGATCGAGGCCTGATCGTGGCGGCCCTTCAAGTCGGGATCGAGCTGCAGGCGCGACACGAATGCCTTGGCCGCGGCCTTGGCCTCGTCGAGCTTGATGCGGCCGTTCTCGCTGGGCTCGAGCATCGTGGTCGAGGCGTCGATCACCAGCGCGACGTCGGTGTAGCGCTTGAAGCAAGCGCTGTTGAACACGATGATGACGTAGATAGTGTACCCGTCCGGCGTCGGCACGGGCGTGACCACCGTGCCGGTCGGGGTGATCGTCGGCGTGGCCGGCGGTGTCACGGGCGTTGTCGTGGCGCTCGGCGTCGTCGTGACGCTCGGCGTCGTCGTGACCGTCGGTGGTGGTGTGCCGCTGGGCGGCAGCGTGCCGGTGGGCGTGTCGGTCGGTATGCTCGTGGGCGTCGGCGTCAACGTCGGGCCGGGCGTGCTCGTGTCGGTCGTCGGCGGGCTGCTCGTCGGTGTTGGCGACGGCGCGACGACCACGACATGCGGTATCGGGAACGGACCGTCCTGCGACTTGTCGAGGCCGTCCATGCCGGAGTAGTCGGCACCGACGTTGGTGGGCCATTCGCCCACCTCCAACGGCTCCAGCCAGTAGCTCATCGTGATGCCGTCGAACGACACGTTGTAGAAGTTCCAGGTGAGGGTGCGGGCGGACGAGTCCCAGAACGCGGGGGGCACCGCGGAGTTGAGCTGATACTCCATGTTGCCGGGCACGTAGTCGACTATGTCGACGGTGCGGAGCAGCACCGATGCCTTGATGTGCCGGGCGATGGTGCGGTAGACCTCCTCGAGCTGGTCCGGCTCGGGCGCGTAGAAGTAGTGGGCCGGCGAGCGCGCGATGACCTTCAGCAGGTCGGGGTCGACGTCCTGGCCGAAGCCGATGGTGTAGACGGTCACCCGTGGATCGCGGAGCTCGTTGCTGATCGGTATGTCGGCGTATCGCAAGCGGTCGCTGGCCGCCACCGCCCGCAGGCGCGAGGTGTCGAAGGCGACGCCGTCGGTGAGGAAGACCACGATGGGCTTTGCGTCCGGACGGCGCGCCACGTTCTGGAGAGCCTGGAGCGTCATGTCGAGCGCACCGGCGATGTCCGTACCGCCGCCGGCAGTGATTCCAGCAACGGCGGACTCGAGCTCGGCGCGGTTCTGCGTGAGCGGCACGTCGATACGTGCGTCGGAGGCGAACGAGACGAGCGACACCTGATCCCTGTCCCACACCATGTTGGCCAGGAACGCCAACACCGCCTGCTTGGCGGCGGCGATCTTGGTGCCGCCCTCGTAGTTCATCGAGTCTGAGCGGTCCATGACGATAACGATGTCCGCCCGCTCGGCCACCTCCTGGCACACCCCGT
>JBJYWW010000005.1:0-12764 GCA_046259645.1 Anaerolineae bacterium | reverse complement strand
GGGCCGCGTGGTTGAGCGTCAGCGCTCCGGCCTTCTGGAACTCGCCGCCGGCGATGAGGTCGCCCGAGCCGTCGATCACGAGTGCCTTCACGGCCCCGTCGACGCCGATGCCCAGGGGTGACCAGTCGGCTCCGTCCCAGACCGCGACCCGGTTGGCCGATCCCCCGCCCGCATGGGTGAAGGCGCCGCCGGCGTACACGTCGCCGGCGCTCGAGACCGCTAGCGCGTCGACACGGCCGTTCACGCCGGCGCCGAGCGGGTGCCAGCTCGATCCGTCCCATCGAGCGATGTTGCTGGCAGCCACGCCGCCGGCGGTGCTGAAGCTGCCGCCCACGTACAAATCGCCCGAATGCTGGGCCAGAGCGTAGCCGCTACCTGTGATCCCTGTTCCCAGCGCCGCCCACGACGATCCATCCCAGTAGGCGACTCCGCGCGACGATAACCCGCCCACAGCCGTGAACGAGCCGGCGACGTAGAGCCCGCCGCCGGCGTCGGGCAGCACCGCCGAGACGTCGCCGTCCGGACCCGGCTGGAAGAACCGCGTGTCCCAGCCGTCGTCGCCCGGAGCCGCGGTTGCCGGCGGCCGCCCGATCAGCAGCGCGGCCAGCGCGGCAGCGGCGGCGACGGAGAGCAGGAACCTGGAGATCGCGGCTTGTCGGCCGTCCGTTGTGAGTCGTGGCATAGGCTCGGTGCACCTCGAGCGCGGCGTTGGACCGCATCTGACGTCAGACTTGGCTGGGATTGTAGGCATTGACCGCACGGTGCGCCAAGGCGCGGCTCCACTAGCCTTCTGCCTTTGAGGCGGCGGCACCGGCTCTGATGGAGACGACGAGGTGACGTATACTGAAGATGCGCACGAAACCAGTCCAACTCCGCTTGCGGCGATCAGCAGGAGCGCGCCATGCAGACATTCGAGGAGCAGAAGGCCTTCTTCGAGGACCAATGGCCGGCCATGCGCGAGGCGGCTTCCAAGGGCGGCGGCGTGGCCGTTGTGCAGTTCATCGAGTCTTTCGACGACCCGGTGCAGAGTCGCGTGCTTTACGCGTTCGCTCGCCACGGCCTCATTCAAGGAGACTGGCCGGGCCGGGATCTCGACGAGTACATCTATGTCTCGCGCGCCGGAATCGATAGGATATTGGAGCAGGCAGCCGCCGAGGTTGATGCGGCGAAGTCGGCCAAGCTGGTCGACTCCGCGAACGTCATCTCGTACAACCTGGCGGCCGACCTGGCCGACTGCTGGCCGCCGGACGGCCTGTTGAGGCGCCAGCCGCACTTCGAAGCCGGACTGCACGCGGCGAACGACTGCGTGCGCTGGCGCGACGAGCTAGACAAGCCCGCCTGGGCGCGATCGATGGCGTATTGGGCGAAGGGAATGCACGAGCTCAGCTTGGGCGACGCTCCCGGAGCGGAGGCTAGTTGGAGCGAGTCGCTGCGCCTGGCGGCCGACAACGCGCGGGCGGAGGGCGAGGAGTCCGAGCTAGGCCCGGAGGCGGCCTACGGTGTTGTCCTCGGCAGCGGCTTGCTGGGCCTGGCGCAGTGGTCGCGTGGCGGACCCGAGGGCCGGGCGCTCTACGAGGACGCAGTTGCGGCCTTCGAGAGCCAGCTCGCGGACCAGGCGCGAAAGGACGACGCCGAGCTAGGGCTGGACCAGCTGCGGACCGTGCACGAGCGCTACATCGCGTAGCGGAGCCGCCTGGCGCGGCCCGGCCTCATCGGCCTTCTCGGACCGCTCGACGTACGTAGCCGTGGACCGCAGGGCCTAGCTGCGGCCTGGTGTCGGCCGGCTGCGACCGCACCGTTGGTCGCTCGTGACGGGCGCCCACTCACCGCTCGCCGGCGGCCACGGGAGCCGGTTCAGGCTCCCACTGCGCGATCTCGACGTTGGCGCTGGTGAGAACGTCGAGCGCGTTCGCGTCGATGCGGTACGGCTCGCCGTAGACGAGGCGCGCCAGTCCCGAGTTGGCCAGCGCCTTGGCGCAGCCATGACACGGGAAGTGCGTGACGTAGCAGGTCGCACCGCGCAGCGAGATGCCGTGCAGCGCCGCCTGGATGATGGCGTTCAGTTCGGCGTGGATCGTCCTCACGCAGTGACCGTTGACAAGCAGATGGCCGACGTCGTCGCAGTGCTCCTGACCGGACGGCGAGCCGTTGAAGCCGGTCGTCAGGATGCGCTTGTCTCGAACCAGCACCGCGCCGACGGTGGCCCTGTCGCACGTGCTGCGCGACGCCACGGCCCGCGCGATGTCCATGAAGTACGTGTCCCAGTCAGGTCGCATTACGCGCCTCGCTAATGTATCGGCCCCATGCCGGGGCGGCGGCCGACGCTGTCACTCGATGCGCCACGCGTCGAGCAACAGGCCGTCGGGGTCACGAAGGAACGCGGTGTCCCCGGCGTTGTTCCACACCGGCGCTCGCCGTCCCCAGAAGAGCGCGCGGGACGTGTCGGTCCCAGAGCCCGTGTGCACGCGCACCGACTGCCCGGGCGCAAGCGTGATGTCGCCGAAGTGGTACATCGTGTTGGCGTCGTCCGACAGCGTTGCGCCCGCCAATGACACCTCGGCCTCGCCCCTGTTGGTGATCTCGACCCACTCGCCGTTCAGATTCTCGTTGTCCCGTCCGGGCGGATCGGGTTCGAAGCCCGTGATGCGAATCTGTGTTGCGCTCTGCGCCCATATCCCCCGGCGCTCCGCCTGCGCCTCGCGCTGCGCCGCGGCGAGCTCGTCGCTGTAAGCCACGTTCGGCGCGATCGTGTATGCCTGGGCGAAGCCCAAGCGCACCATTTCTCGGTTCACGTGCGTTCCGTCCTCTAGGAACAGGTGGACCAGGTCGCGATCGTGGCGATCGGTCTCGACCACGTCGTAGACGACGTAAACGGGCCGTCCGCCGATGATCTCTCGCAGCTTCTCGACGGCCTCGCGATCGAACGGCTCATCTCTCTCGGGCGCGTTGATGCCAAGCAGCCGCGCCTTGCGCTCGCCCGGGAGCATCACCGTGTCGCCGTCGAGCACGATCACCGTGACCGGCTCGCCGACGTTGAACGGCTTCGGAGTGCCGGCGGCGGTCGGCTGCAGCTCCACGTACCACGGGGTCGTGGGCTCTGGCGTTCCGAGCGCGGCGCAGCCGGTGGCCAGCAGCCCTAGGAGCGTTGCGGCCGCGAGGCGCGTTGCCCCGGCCACGACGACGCGAGCCGCGCCCGCGGCGGCGAGGCGGTGGCAGGTCGGCCGGGCAGGCTGCGCACAAGTGGCTGGGGCGGCCTGTGCAGACGGGCTGGGCATCGGTGCTCCTTGGGCGCGATAGAGTATCGGACGCACCGTCCCGGCGCCAGCCGACCGACGTAGCGGCGGCTGTCGCCTAGGCTATCGTGTCGGCTTCCGTTTCAGCTGCCGTGTCGGCCGTCGTGCCAGATGTGGCACCGGCTATCATGTCGGCTGTCGGGGACGATTGCGCGGTCGTCTCCATGGCCTATCATCGTGCACGACCGGATTGCCATGGACGACGACCTCCACGGCGCCCCAACAGACACGACTATGCCCCACCGTTGGCAGGAGAACTGCATGAGCGTCCCCGCAGCCAGAGCTCGGACAGGCGGGGCAGCCGCAATCGCGCGGTTGTCGTTTCTCGTCGTGGCTCTCACCGCGTTCACGGCCCTCGCGACGCCTCGAGGAGTCGCGGGCGATCCTGGGTTCAGGGGCTCGGAGGCTGCCGCGCGGTCTGGGGAGTATGACGCCTCTGACACGCGGGACGGCGCCAATCGCATCGACAGGGTCCCATCGCCGTCGGACGTCGCAGGCTTGATGGCCAGCCTCGACCACGCTGCGCAGGACGATCCGGCGGCGGTTGTAGCACAGTGCATGCAGGCCGAGATGCAGCGCGATGGAGTGCCAGGGGGCGCCGTCGCGGTCAGCCTCGACGGTGAGATCGTCTACGCAGCTGGGTTCGGCGTGAAGCACCGCGACGAGGGCGGAGCGGTCGATGCCGACACGCAGTTCCGCATCGGCTCGACGACGAAGACGTTCACCGCGGCCGCGGTCATGCGGCTGGTCGACCAAGGCAGGGTCGATCTGGACGCGCCGATCACGCGCTACATCACGGACTTCGAGATGGCGGATCCCGGTGCAGCGGACTCGATAACGCTGCGGTACCTGCTCAACCACACCAGCAGCTTCCCGGACAACTCGGCCTTGTCAGAGGAGGATCTCTACGGCCCGACCGACCCGGGGGCGCTGCGGCGCTGGGTGGCGGCGCAGTCGACGACGCGCCTGCACGCCTGGCCGGGAGCCTTCCACAACTACACGAGCTCCGGCTACATGCTGGCCGGGCACGTGATCGAGCGGGTAAGCGGGCTCTCGTATCAGGAGTACATGCGGCGCGAGGTGTTCGATCGCGCCGGGCTCGACGACTCGACGTTGCTGACCACCGAGGTCCGCGAGCGCGGGAACTGGGCATACGGCCACTGGCACGACGTCTTCCACGGGGGGCAGCTCACGATCTTCCCCATCGACGGCCACGACAACTGGGCGCGCCACCCGACCGGGTACGTGCACAGCACGGTCAAGGACCTGGTGACGTGGGCCGACTTGCTGATGACGGGCGGCGGAGACGTGATTTCGGCAGAGTCCGCGGCCCTGATGCAAGAGCCGCAGGTCTTCCGCTACGAGGGCACCTATCAGCACTACGGCTTCGGCGTTATTTCCGACAAGTACCGGAGCCTGGACGTCAAGCACCACGCTGGTAGCCAGTGGGGTTGGACGACCGCGTTCGTTTGGGTGCCCGACCGCCGCTTCGCCGTGGCCACGCTGTCGAACTACGACAGGTCGCTGACCGACGCCGCCTACTGCGCGGTCGAGGCTTATCTGCATCCGAGCGATGGCCCGCCGGTGGCCTGCGACCAGGAGCGCGATGAGTGGCGCGAGTATGCCGGCGACTACGTGGGGCGAGACAACCGCGGACGGACCATGGACGAGGAAGTCGTGTGGGGCGGGGACGGGCTGTCGATGACGATCGCGTACGAGAGCGGAACGGTGGTCACGACACCGCTCACGCAGACGTGCAATGACTACCGCAACTACAGCCCCAGCTCGTTCTGGGTCGACACGAACGGCGACGGGAGCCAGGACCAAGTCGTCACGTTCATTGACGACTCGCGCGAGCCCGGCGTGATGTGGCTGCGCAACCGGTTCTTCGTGGGCCGGCGAGACGCGACGGGACGGACGGCGACGCCCGGGACGCCGGCCACGCCGGGAACGGTGACTGCGACGCCTGGGACGGCGGGCACGCCGTGGACGGCCACTGCGACGCGTACGTCCGCGACGGCGACTGCGACAACCACGCCGCCTACGTCCGCGACTCCGGCCACGCCGGGGACGCCAGGCACGCCAGCGCCGAGCGTGGTGCACCTGCCCCTGGCTGCGAGGTGACAGCGCGATGACGAGGGTTGGGCGGCGACGCCAATGCGGCGCGTGCGAATGGTGAAGGAGCCGGACGTGAGAGATCAGACGGGACTTGGCTGCCTCATTCGTGTCCAACGGCCCCAGCGTGCTCTCGGGCGCAGGCCAGCCGGGCTCCACGTGGCTGTGCGCGCTGCGATGCCGCCGAGAAGGCTGACACGCTGGACGATGACTGCCGTCGCGGTACCGGTGTTGGCCTCCCTGCTGCTGGCCGCGCCGCGGGACGCCGCCGCGCAGGGCGACACCGCGATCCGCTACCGCGACCCGGTGTTCGACCGCGTGGACTCGACGACCGACGTCGCGTACGGAAGCGCGGTGGACATCCCGAGCGGGAGCGACTTCGAGCTCCTGCTGGACATCTACGAGCCGCACGCTGACACGGCCCTGGAGCGGCCCGTGTTCGTCTTCGTCCATGGTGGGGGCTTCACGGCCGGGGACAAGGCTACTGGCCGCGCCTACTGCAACGAGATGGCGCGACGGGGCTACGTTGCCGTGTCGATCGGCTACCGGCTGAACCAAGGCAACATCTGGATCGAAGGCATCCCTGCGGCGACCGCGGACGCGCGGCAGGCTGTACGCTGGCTCCTGCAGCGCGAAGCGGAGTACCGACTCGACACCGGCCGCATCACGATGGGGGGCTCGTCGGCCGGAGCCATCACATCGCTGTTCGTGGCCTACACCGACGTGTCGAAGGGCGCGACTGACCCGTCCGGCGCCGGCGGCGGCGTGGCGGCGGTGATGGACCTCTGGGGTGGGCTCTACACGGAGGTCGACGAGATGGCGAGCGGCGACCCGCCGCTCATCATCGTCCACGGCACGGAGGACACGGTGGTGCCGTTCGGCGAGGCCGAGAGACTACGGGCGCGTGCTGTTGAGGTTGGCGTGCCGCACGCATGGCACCCGGTGCAAGGTGCGGCCCACGCTCCCTGGGATCCGACCACCTTCATGGCCTGGACAGCGGAGTTCTTCTACGCGCAGCTATGGCCCGATCCCAGCTCGACGCCGCCCGCGACAGCCACGGACGTACCGAGCGCAACGCCGACGCGCGACCCCAATGCGACGCCAGCGACCACGCCGACGTCTGATCCGAACGCAACGCCGACCCGCGATCCCAACGCGACGCCCGTCGCGACCGCCACGTCGACGCGGGTCTCGCCGAGCCTGCCGCTGCCGCTCTACCTGCCGCGAGCGATGAGGTGACGACCAGGCGCATCGAGCATCAGGCGCAGCCCTCCGAGTTGCCCGCGGGCAGGAGCAGGGCGGCCGCAGACGCCCATGCGGGCACCCGGTACCCTGGCCGTGGCAGCGCTGTCGCCGCCATCGTCGCGATCCTCGCGGTCGTGACCTTCGCCATGAACGCGTTCGTCGACGAGGCCGGAGGTCAGCCGGCAACGATGTGCGACGACCCCGGTTCGTCGTGGCTCATGTGCGAGGACTTCGAGGACGGCGGGCTAGGTTGGCAGGAGTGGTTTGCACGATCGCCGTGGACCGAGTGTCTCGGCTGCAGCGGCGGCGTGAACGACCCGGCCCGAATCCGCCTGGACGAGGACCCGGCCGCGGCGCACTCGGGAAGCTGGTCGCTCACCATGCCGGCGGCCGAGTCGACCGGCTACCTGGGCGCTTCCCTCACCTACCGCGACTGCGCGAGCGACAAGCGGCCTGGCTGCCGTCTGTCGAACCACGAGGAGCTGTACTTCACCGCCCACGTCCGCCTGGCGGAGGACCACCAGTACGTCCACCACTTCCTGTCGATCGCCGGCACGCAACCCGATAGGTACTGGGACTGCGACGGCAACGCCGGCTGCCGGCCAAACGGCTATCGCGCCGCCGGCACGACGCTCGATTTCAACCGCGACCACGAGCTCTTCTTCTATACCTACTTCTCCGATATGAGGTGCGATCGGGGCGGCTACTGCAGCGGCGACTACGCGCAGCAGATCTGCGACGGCTGCGCCGGGAAGGACATGCCGTGCACGTCGGGGCTCGAGTGCTGCTGGGGCAACCACTTCGGTCCGGAGGAGCCCGTGGTTCTCGAGACAGGTCGATGGGTTTGCCTGGAGCTGCACCAGCGGCTGAACACTCCCGGCGGGGCGGACGGCGAGATGTCGTTCTGGGTGGATGGCGAGCTGGCGCACCGCCAGACCGGCATGGACTGGCGTGACGTGTCAGAGCTCGGGCTGAACAAGGCCTGGCTCCAGCACTACATCGCCGCCGGCGACGCGGACCAGAGCAACCAGGTCTGGTTCGACGACGTCGTCGTCAGCACCGAGCGTATCGGCTGCTGGCCCGAGACGGTGCCGACCGAGACGGCTACGGCTGCGTCCGGAACACCGACGCCCAGCACGCCGACGCCCGGCACGCCGACGCCGTCAATGACGTCGAGCCTGACGCCCACGCCGAGCGCACCGACGCCCGGCACGCCGACGCCGTCACCCGCGGGAGGCATCCAGATCTACTTGCCCATCGCGCCGCCGTAGCTCCCGCGGGTTCGGGCGAGATGGGCGCCGCGGCTTGGGACGGTCGTTCGGCGCCTAGAGTGCCGAGCGGCGGCGCCGGCCGTCAGCGCTGGGTCTTCTTGACTAGGCGCACCCCGCGAATGAGGACTTCGCTTTCGTCTTCGAAGATCTCGCCGTACTCCACGTCGTCCGACTTCAGGGCTTCGAGCAGCATGCTCCGATAGCGCTCTCGCTCTTCGTCCGCCATCGCCGGCTCGCGCGGCACTACGCTAACGCGAAGTCCGTCATCCTCCGCAAGATCGTCCGCCTCGGTGTCACCTGAGGGCGACCCGCGTCCGCCTGACGATGGCGTGTCCGGACCTTCTCCCCGACCGTCCGTGAGTCGCGGCGGACCGGACAAGAGCGTGAGCGCGAGCAGCACGAGCGTCACGACAGCCAAGGCTGCGAGGATCAACCGCGGCCGGCGCGATGCCATGGAACCGTCGCCTTGAGCGTGGCTAGGTCCAAGACCGGCGCGCAGCGAGTCCAACCTGTCGGCCACGTAGGGTCGGCCTGCCTCCCTCGCCGCAGCGCTGGCCGTCGCCAATGCGGATGCGGTGTCGGGGGCGTCCAGACGCACGAGAGCCGTGGCGGCGCGCAGCACACTCGTCCAGCGGTAGTCCTCCAATTCGGCAGCGGTCAAGTCGTCCGGCAGCACGGGGATCACCGAGAATCCGTGGCTGGACTCGTAGTAGTGCTGCGTGAGGTCGTGCAGCGCGGTGACGGCGGTCGCCCTCGCGCTGGACATAGCCTCGGTGGGGCCATCGACGACGATCGCGGTGAGAAGCGGAGCAGTGCTTGGACCGCGTCGCTCGATCTCCTCGACTAGGCTCACGCAATCGGTGTCGATGCACTCGAGGTAGACGGCGATCAGAGTCTGGTCGTCGAGATCGCTGAACCTGTCGCCAGCGCTCGGTCCAACAGCCGCCTGCGCACCGGCGTGGGCGGAGGGCACAGTCGCCATAACCAATGCCAGCGCGCACGCGGCAATGACTCTGGCGATTGCAGCAGCCATCGCGCAACCAGGACCGCGGCTGAGCAACGGGATCGCAGTCGCGCCCGCGACCGCGGAGTCGTCCGCAAGACGGCCGCGTGAGAACATCGGCGATCTGGCCAGCTTCGGCTGGGCGCCGCTGTTTCTGAGAGTCATCAGTTGCCCGCTTCCGGTGCTGGGTCGAGCGGTCCGGGGCATCCGATACCTGATCCGGAGCAGTCGACCGTCAGGTCAGCGCCGGGATGGAACCGCTTGACGACCGATCGTTCGTCCGAATTGGCGCGGAATGCTTGCCCCAGCGTGAATCCCGTGCGCGGGTAGCACTCTGGGTCCATTACGCACATCACGTTTCCGGAGACCTCCTCGGGGGAGCCGATCGTGACCGGGTAGTGGTCGCCAGGCCAAGGTGGCGTGGCCGAGACGTGATCAAGGGCGAGAAGGTGGCCCAGCTCGTGCATTAGGGTCGCATCGAGGCCCGATACCGCCAGGCCGTCAACAGCGATCAGGCCTGCCGACGCGCACGCGCGGCCCCTGACGAGGCTAAGCTCGGGCACGTAGTAGACGTTGATGACCCCCTGCCGGTGCGCCGAGTAGGCGCACACCTCGCGCAGCACTTGGCAGTCACCGCTAGTGCTGAACTCGAGGGCCGCATCGGCTATCCGGGCGCGCTCCCAATCGTCCTTGACCACCGCTGTATCGAACTTGAAGCGGATGCCAAGTCGGCTGGAGTCGTACGCCGCGTTCGTGGCGAGCGCCGTTACCGCGAAGTCCGACTCGAAGTACCGAGATTGCGCGACGTCGACACCCGCGAACCAGACACGGACCGGTATGTCGAGCGGCGCTCGGCCGAGCTCGACCACGACGTTCTCCGGCGCGCCTTGACTCCAGTCGTGCTCCGCAATGTAGGCGCCGGAGCCGGCCTGGAACGCGGCAACGCTCGCGACGCATCCTGGTCCAAGGTCCGTGGCTGCAACGTCCCACTCGGTGGTCGCCGCCGCGACGTGCGCCGCCCACTCATCGGAGCAGATGCCGCCAACGGTGCCGGCGGCGCGAAGCCCGACTGGTCCACCCGTCGCGGATGCTCCCTGTATTGATACCTCGTCAGAGGGTGGGTCTGCAGCGTACGCGGACCGACTTGCGCCACGCCCGACCGGCGCGAGCATGAGCGTGCCCAGGAACAGCAGCACGATCACGGCACGAACCGCGTGGTTGCACCGCCCCGTTGCCGCGAGCCGATGGCGAAGCAACTTGGCAAGCGCCGGAAGCTGCCGATTCGGAAGTATGCCCGTCCGCGAGCCAGCCGTGTGCCGGTCTCGACCTTCCTTAGGGTCGCTCACCGCGTTCGCCACGCGCTAGGGTGCCGGCGGCACCGGCGTCGGCCCCGCGGCTTGCAAGCGAGTCGGGAAGTGGACCGTATTCACCGAGCCTGGGCTGATGAACGGGCACACGGTCGTCGAAGGGTTGGTGCCGTTGTTCGTGAGGTGAGGCGTGTCGAAATCGGGATTCATCAGATGGATCGTATAGCACGGCTGCATGGTCTTAGCTGGGTCAAACGGGACATTGAACACCGCCAGTCCATTCGACTTCGTGGGCAGCGAAACAGCCTTGGGCGGAATGGTGTCGCTCACCAACTCCACGTTGATCCCCGAGCCGGCGACCTCACCATATGAGAACACGGTGTCTTCGTTGGTGTCGTGCCACGCCAGGACGCGAATCTCGCCGTTGTCCGGATCGGGTGGGGAGATCTCGCCGCCGAGCTTGCCGCAATCCGCGATCACGCCCGTCCCGAAGCAAGGCGGGCATTGAGGGCACTGAGGGCATTGGGGGCACGATACGGCTGCGCCTCCACCACTCGGCCACACGATGAGGGCGCCGATCAAGACGCCCAACACTAGTGCGACCAGCACCAGCAGTAACCGCGAGCTATCGAAGTTGATGGCCATCCGTCCTCCTCATTGACGTGATTGGGCACGTGCACACGGAGTCACGACCGTGAGTATAACACGTGCGGGAGACCTCCCACTCGGAACTCGACTCAAGGGCCGTTGACGTTCCCATCCTGCGGCCTCACAATAGGAGGTTGTCAGGATCTCCTGAAGCCTGGGACATCGCCGGGGGCCTGGATGTTCCCGGGGTCCCGGCGAGATGCCAACAACACTGGGGTTCAGCGTGGCAGAGCTTCCGTCGGGTGTGGTCACGTTCCTCATGACGGACGTCGTCGGCTTCACACCGAAGCTGCGACGCGACGAGCAGGGTACGAGGGACGCCATTCGCGATCATGTTCGGATCATCGCGTCGTGCGTTACCGCAAACGGCGGCGCGACGGTCAAGCTAAGAGCGGAGGGCGACAGCACGTTCTCGGCTTTCGCGGATGCCGGCGACGCGCTTGCGGCGGCAGTCATGATCCAGACTAGGCTGCCTCGCCACAAGTGGCCGCGCGAGTGCGAGATCCAGGTTCGGGCTGCCCTGGACACGGGGGGAGCCGAGCCCGTAGATGGTGACTACATCGCGCCTGCGGTCAACCGATGCTCTCGCCTGTTGGAGCTGACGCAGGGCAGCCAAGTGCTGCTCACGTCCGACACGGGAGCGGCTGCCGACGGGCGGATGCCAGAGGGGGCAGGCGTCATGTCCCGCGGTGTTCGTCGCCTCAGGAGCATTGCCGATCCGGTGCACCTGTACCAGCTGATGCACCCCGACATCCCGTTCGAGTTCGACGATCCGGTCGGCATCGATGAGCGCAAACACAACTTCCCGATGTGGACGACGTCATTCGTGGGGCGTGACGACGAGCTACGCACGCTGCGCGATCTGGTCAGGTCCGCCGCCAGGACCGTGTCGATCGTCGGACCACCGGGCAGCGGCAAGACCAGGATCTCGGATGAGCTGGCGCTACGCGTCCTCAACGAGGGCATGGCCGATGTGTGGTTCGTGAGCTTCGCAACGCTGGCTGACAAGCGTCTCGTGGAGGAGGAGGTCGCGTACGTAGTCGGGGCGCCCGAGAAGTCCGACGCGCCCCTGAGAGACTCGATAGCGGCGCACCTGGCGGACAAGGAAGCGCTGCTGGTGTTCGACAGCTGCGGCAAGCTCAGCCTCGAGCTCGCACCAGTCGCCGAGCACGTGTTGAAGACGTGCCCGAACGTGAGAATCCTCTTCACGTCGGAGAGGCGGATTGGCTTCGCCGGGGAGATCGTATACAACATCCCGCTGCTGTCGCTACCGGCACTGGACGACTCGCCGTCGCGGGCTCTTGCACTAGCCGACTCCGTCCGGCTATTCGTGGACAGGGCCCGGAATGCCGATCCCGGTTTCGAGCTGACCGCAGCCAACGGGGCGGCGGTATGCAGGCTGTGCCGCATGCTCGACGGCCTCCCGTTGGCGATCGAGCTCATCGCGCCCCAGGTGCGCGAGCGGTCCCTCGAAGCGATTCTCAGTCTGCTGGACCAAGAGGGTACGGGCACCGCCTCCGAGAGTGACAGAGCACTCAACCAGGTTTTCGAGCAGTCGTTCACTGCGCTGAGCGAAGACGAGCGACGCATGTTCGCCTTGCTTGCCGTGTTCCGAGGGGGCTTCACCGAAGAGGCCGCCGCAGCCGTTGTCCGGGACGTTTTCGACGAAGCCGCGGCAGCGCGGCTTCTATCGGCTCTCGTCACGCGGTCGTGGGTTCGCCGCGAGCGGCTGGCCGACGGTGCGGGGCGCTGCCGCTTGCTCGAGAGCATGCGTGGCTACGCCCGGCGGCGGCTAATCGAGTACGGATACGAGCGGCAAAGCACTGACAGGCATGCGATCTACTACACCGACCTCGCCCGGCGCCTCAAGCCCACAGAGGCG
>JBJYWW010000004.1:0-17075 GCA_046259645.1 Anaerolineae bacterium | reverse complement strand
TCAATGACGATCTCGCCGCTCTCGTTGGGTGGCGTGGTCTCCACCGCCAGTTCCTGCAGGAGCAAGGCATAGTCGAGTGACGCTTCCGCGCGAAGCGGTGACCGACGGCAGCGCCATTGCGTTCGATGGCGTCGGGGTGGACTACCCCGGCGCCGATCGTCCGGCTGTCGATGGCATCAGCCTCGAGGTCGCGCAGGGCGAGCTCGTCGTGCTGCTCGGACCATCGGGGTGCGGCAAGACGACGCTGCTCAAGACCGTGAACCGCCTGGTCGAGCTCACGACCGGGCGCGTCCTGCTCGAGGGGCGGGACGCGGCATCGGTCCCGGCCACCGACTTGCGCCGCCGCATCGGTTACGCGATCCAGGCGACCGGGCTGTTCCCGCACATGACGGTGGGAGCCAACATCGCCGTCGTGCCGCGTCTCCTGGGGTGGAGCCCTGAACGCATCGAGGCGCGCGTCGCCGAGATGCTCGAGCTGGTGAACCTGCCGCGCGAGTACGCGGCCCGCTACCCCAGGCAGCTGTCGGGCGGCGAGGCGCAGCGCGTTGGCATCGCGCGTGCCCTGGCCGCGGACCCCGGCTTCCTGCTGATGGACGAGCCGTTCGGCGCGATCGACGCGATCAACCGGGAGCGGCTCCAGGATGGGCTGCTCGAGATACAGGCTCGGCTCCACAAGACCATCCTGTTCGTGACGCACGACGTCGACGAGGCCGTCCGATTGGCGGACCGGATCGCGGTCCTGCGCGACGGCTCGCTGGTGCAATATGCTCCGCCGCTCGAGCTCCTCGTCAGCCCGGCCGACGACTTCGTCGCCGACCTGGTCAGCGCCGACGACGTCTTCCGGCAGCTCAGCCTCATGGCGGTCGGTGCCGTGATGCTGTCCTCCGGGTGCGCTCCTCAGGCCGACGCCCCCCAAGATGCGCTATCCGGCGCGCGGCCGATCGTTCGGGCCGACGCCAGCCTGCGGACCGCTCTGACGCAGCTGCTGCGCTCGGGCGCCGACAAGCTCGACGTGGTCGACGAGCGTGGCAACTTCGCCGGCTGCCTCGGCCTCGCCGAGGTGCGGCGGATGATCACCGCCCGTGACACCGCGCACGGACCCCGGGGCGACGGCTGATGGAGTGGATGCTGCACAACCTCGACGAGGTGTGGCGGCTGACCGTCGAGCACATCGAGCTGTCGGGCACGGCCCTGCTGCTGGCGGTTGTGATCGCCTTGCCCATCGGGTTCCTCGTCGCGCCCCGCCGCCTGCTCGACCTGCCGGTGCTCGGCGTGCTGGGCGTGATCTACACCATCCCGAGCCTGGCGTTCTTCGTCATCCTGATCCCCTACTTCGGGCCGGGCTTCGTGACCGCCTTGATCCCCCTTGTGGCGTACGCGCAAGTCGTGCTCGTTCGCAACGTGGTCACCGGCCTCCGCGGCGTCGACCGCGACGTCATCGAGGCGGCGCGCGGCATGGGCATGAGCCGGCAGCAGATCCTCGTGAGCGTCGAGCTGCCCCTTGCGGCGCCGGTGATGATCGCCGGGGTGCGCATCGCCGCGGTCTCGACGGTGGCGCTGGCGATGGTGGCTGCCCTGGTGAACGCTGGGGGCCTCGGCGAGCTCCTGTTCGTCGGCGTGAGCCAGGATCACATGGGCAAGATCGTGGCCGGGTCGGTGGCGGCCTCGGCGCTGGCGTTCGCCTTCAACGCCGGCATAGGTGCGATCGAGGCCCGCGCCCACCACGCGGCGTCCGGAGAGCGATAGGGCGCCGCGCCTCCCGGCGCTCCCGCGAGCTGGCCGCGCCCAAGCTGGTGGCACCCGACCCGCCAGCAACCGAGCCGGCAGCCACTTGACATAGCGTTGCGAGGTCTGGTATGCTAGCCATTCCAGAAGTGACCGGATCGACGCGCGGCGTCGGTCCGGTTGTGTCCTTGCGTGGGGACCCGGTGTGATGCAGGCGCCGTCCGAGAAGTGGTCCCGTGCGCCAATCAACTGCGACTGGCGAGGAATCATGGACACGACCGAGCTGCTGACAACCGAGGTCCCGACCGGCGACGAGCCGTTCAGCGAGGTGCACGCGCCTGAGACGTACCAGAACCGCGAGGTCAGCTGGCTAGGGTTCGGGCGGCGAGTGCTGGCGCAAGTCGAGGACCGGAGCCTGCCGCTGCTGGAGCGCGTCAAGTTCGCGGGGATCATGGGGATGCTCCACGACGAGTACTTCATGAAGCGCGCCAGCGAGCTCCGGCGCCAGATGGTCACGGTCCCGGGCAAGCTCTCGCTAGACGGCTTGCGGCCTGCCGAGGAGTTCGAGCAGTGCCGCGACCTGATCGTCGAGCAAATGGACGTGCTGTCCGAAGTGCTGCTTGACGACCTCCGCCCGGCGCTCGAGCGGGCCGGTGTGCCGATCCTGGACCACGACCAGCTCGATGCCGAGCAGCGCGAGGAACTGCGCGAGCACTTCCGGCACTCGATACTGCCGATCCTCACTCCGCTTGCGGTGGATCCCGAGCACCCGTTCCCGTTCATCAGCGGCCTGGTGCTGAACCTGGCGGTGATCCTTCCGGACGAGGAGACGGGACAGGAGCGGTTCGTGCGCGTCAAGGTACCGGACAACAGGCCGCGTTGGGTGCCGCTGCCCGACGGCAAGAGCTTCGTCCCGCTCGAGCAGGTGATCGCCGCCAACCTCGACTTGATGTTCCCAGCCACGCCGCCGCTCTCCACGCACGTGTTCCGCGTGACGCGCGCCGTCGAGGGCGCGCTGGACGCCGCTCCCGAGCAGCTGCACACGGGCGAAGTCGAGCCCGGCTACATCGTCCAGTTCGTGAGCAGCAAGCTCAAGGCGCGGCGGTTCGCGAGCGCGGTGCGGCTGGAGGTCGATCCCAGCATGCCCAAGCCGTGGCTCGACTGGCTGGTCGAGCAGCTGGCGATCGAGCCCGATGACGTCTATCCGACGCCCTACTTCATCGGACTCAGCGACCTGGGGCAGCTCAAGGTGCCCGACGCCGAGAACCTGCGGTACCCGGTGCACGAACCGGCCACCGCGCCGCGGCTGCGGCACCTGGAGAGGGGCAACACGGACGCGTTGTTCGAGGAGATCCGGCGCGGCGACATCCTTGTGCACCACCCCTACGACAGCTTCGACACGTCGGTGCTGCGGTTCATCGAGGCGGCGGCAGTCGATCCGGACGTGCTGGCCATCAAGCTGACGATCTACCGCACGAGCCGCGACTCCCCGATCGTGCTCGCGTTGGCGGAGGCCGCGCGGCGCGGCAAGCAGGTGGCGGTCCTTGTCGAGATCACGGCCAAGTTCGACGAAGAGCCGAACATCGCCTGGGGGGAGATGCTCGAGAAGGAGGGCGTCCACGTCTCGTACGGCGTGGAGAGCCTGAAGACGCACGTCAAGCTGGCGCTGGTCGTGCGCGAGGAGAAGGGGCGCGTCCGGCGCTACGCCCACATCGGCACCGGCAACTACCACTCGGGCACCGCCAAGATCTACGAGGACCTAGGGCTGCTGACGTGCGATCAGGACCTCTGCGACGACGCGGCGGCCGTGTTCAACACGCTGACCGGCGCAACGTCGCACGGCGAGTACAAGAAGCTCCTGGTTGCGCCAGTGACCATGCGCGCGCGCTTCACGGAGCTCGTCCGGCGAGAGATCGAGCACGCCCGGGCGGGAAGGCCGAGCGGCATCACCGCCAAGATGAACCAGCTACAGGACCCGGACATGATCCGCGAGCTGTACGCCGCGAGCCAGGCCGGCGTGCCGATATCGCTCAACGTGCGCGGGCTCTGCTGCTTGCGGCCTGGCGTGCCGGGGCTGTCGGACAACATCGAGGTCTACAGCGTCATCGGTCGGTTCCTCGAGCACAGCCGGATCTACAGGTTTACGAACGGCGGCGAGCCGGAGTACTTCATCGGGTCGGCCGACTGGATGAAGCGCAACCTCAACAAGCGCGTGGAGACGATCACGCCGGTTGAGGACTCTGCGATCCAGCGCCAGCTGGATAGGATCATCGCGGTGTACGAGCGCGACAACTGCTCGGCGTGGGACGGGATGCCCGACGGTTCCTATGTGCGGCGCACGCCCGCAGACGGCGAGCCGCGGCGGTGCGCGCAGGCCACGTTTATCGAGCTGGCCGAGCACGGGCTGGGCTAGCCGGGAACGGGCTAGGCTAGCCACCCACGGGTCGGGCTAGCCAAGCTCGGGTCGGGCTAGCCGGCTGCATGCCTCAGACAGCCGCCGACCGCGGCTACTCGCGAGGGTCACCGGCCGCGTCGGTGCGCTGACGGAAGACTTCGGCCACAGCCTCGGCGCTCGGCTCCCGGTGCAGGAGCACCGCCTCGTCGCCCGCGCCCAGCCGGCCAGGTCGGGCGACCGCCATGTAGTAGCCCGATCGGCCGCTCTCGAGGAACAGCCGCTCGGCGTGTTCGCAGTCCAGGCGTAGCGCTAGCATGCGGCATGGCAGCCGCGGCTTGGTGACGCGGACCTCGGCCGTGCCGATGCGGTAGACGTCCCCGATGTAGACGTCGGCGTCGTCGCCGCCGGCAACCGTGAGGTTCTCGCCGAGGGCGCCCCAGGGCAGGTGGCCGACGCCAAGCCTCGCGCACCACCACGGGTACATCTCGACCGGGTATGCGTAGACGGCCTTCTCCTCGCCGCCGTGCACCTCCAGGTTGGCCTGTGCGTCGCCCTCGAGGTTGTTCGGGCGCAGTCCGACGCGTCCGGCCACCGGCGACTTGAAGACACTGGTGGTGTAACGCTCGCCGCGCCACTCGTGCTCTCGCGGGCGCCCCACGTTCACGGACAGGATCCTCATTGGCGGCCTCCGGCCGCATTCTCCCTGCGCTCAGGGCGGAGCGCAAGGCGCCGGCCGAGGTCCGTGCGGTTTCGGGGGCTACCCTACTCGCGTATCATAATGGGCGCCGACCGCGACCAACGACCAGGGACGTGCCGATGACGACTATCTCGCCTACAGTCGAGCTGATGGCCAATCACCGCAGCGTGCGCGACTACGAGCCGCGCAAGGTGTCGCGCGAGCGCGTGGAGATCGCCGTCAGCGCCGCCCAGATGGCCTCGACGTCCAGCCACGGCCAGGCCTATTCGGTCATCCGCGTTACCGACCCCGACGTGCAGGCGAGGATCGCCGAGATCTCCGGAGGTCAGCGCCAGGTCGCCGAAGCCGGCGTGCTGCTGATCGTGTGCGCCGACGTGCGGCGCCACATCCTCCTGTGCGAGCATGAGGGCATCGGTCCCTGCCACAGCCTGGAGACGTTCCTGGTCGCGGTCGTCGACGCCGCGCTGTTTGCGCAGAACATGGCGCTGGCGTTCGAGGCCGATGGGCTGGGAATCTGCTACATCGGCGCCATTCGCAACGACCTCGATGAGATCGACAGGCTGCTCGAGCTGCCCGAAGGCGTGTTGCCGCTCTTCGGGATGACGGTGGGTGTGCCGCGAGCCGTCCCCAAGCTGAAGCCGCGCCTGCCTCTCGACGCCGTCCTGTTCGATGACAAGTACCCGTCCGACGACGAGATGCTCGCGCACGTGGCCGGCTACGACGACGAGATGGCCGCCTACTACGAGCAGCGCGGCGCCGCCGGCCGCAACTGGAGTCTTGGCGTGGTTCGCCGCTACCGGGGCGGAGTGCGCGATGACGTGGGGACTTACTACGAGCGCAAGGGCGCCCGCTACGCGTAGCGCGTCGCGGGCGCGCCTGCCTGGGCTGGCCGGGCGCACGAGACTCGAGGTGCCGACGGTGGCGAAGGCTTGGAGCCGAACGACCGCTGTGCTGGTGGCTGCCTGCCTGGCGGCGACTCTCGTCGCCTCGTGCGGGGAGGACACCGACCGGGCTGCCGCGCCCAGCGGCGCTCGGGCGGCGCTGCCCCAGCGCGTCACGGCGCCGGCTGTTGGTCCGCCCGCTGCCGGCGCCAACTCCAACGCAGGCAGCCACGGCGGCGATGATGGTCGCGAGGACGCGCCGCCCACGCCGGTCGGGCCACCTGGCGAGACAGCGGTGCCGCGCTCGCTGCTGACGGCGATGGCCGAGGTCGGCGCGACGCTGACTGTGCAATGGGGTGAAGCGACGCGCCAGGCGGGAGTCGCGGAGTCCGGCGCCGGCACAGAGGCTGGCGACGGGGCCGGCGTCGCGGCCATCGAGTCGGCGACGCCTTCCCGGACACCCAAGCCGACGCGGACGCCGCGGCCGACCAAGACCCTGCGCCCGGGCGCGCCGACCTACACACCGAAGCCGACCAAGACGGCGACCGAGAAGCCCCCGCCGACCGAGGCGATCGTGCCGTCCGATACGCCGGCGCCGCAGCCGACGGCGCCGCCTCCGACCGCGGAGCCGACCGCGGACACCAGCGTGCTGGGCGCGCTGCGCGAGGGCGGTCACGTCATCTACCTTCGCCACACGCTCACCGATTGGGGCCAGAACGATCGTGAGCTGGAGTGGATCAACGACGACAAGACCGTCGATCCCGGCTTGTTCGCCGATTGCGACCGGCAACGGCTGCTCAGTGGCGAGGGCCGCGACCAGGCGCGGGCGATCGGCGAGGCGTTCCGCAGGCTCGACATCCCGGTCGGCCAGGTGCTGACGAGCAGGTGGTGCCGGACGAGGGAGACGGCCGACCTCGCCTTCGGCAAGGGCAGCGTTTCGGCCGGCAAGCTGTTCGACACCGGCTACCTGGACGACAACTCAGAGGACCGGAAGCGCTACCGCGACGAGCTCCGCTCGCTGATGTCGGATCGGCCCGGGCGCAGCAACCGCGTGATCGTCGGGCACATGCCGCAACTCTACGACGTCACCGGCATCCAGCTCGAGGAGGCCGAGGCGGCGATATTCCGGCCGGACGGCAGCGGCTTCGCGCTGCTGGTGGACCACATCGGCCCGGGCGATTGGGACGGGTTGGCCGGCCGCTAGGCGCCCGACACCGGCGCGTGAGGGACGGGCGCCCGCCGACGGCGGCCGGCAATAGCCGGAAACAGCCGGCGACGGCCGGGGGCAGGCAGTGCGCGGACTAGGCGCGGACTACGCGCCCTCGAGACGTCTCTCGAGGTCGGCGACGATCTCGGCGATGGCGTCGTCGTAGTCCCGCAGCGACAGCGCGGCGACGTAGTTGCGGAGGCGCTCCTCGCGGGTCTCGATGCGGGCCATGGCGACGACCTCGTCCATGAGCTCCGGACGGTGCCCGGCGACTATCGACGTCAGCACGTAGTAGTGCGCCTCCAGATCGGCAGTCGACGCGAGGAACTCCAGCACCGTGTCCTGATGCTCGCGCCACTCCTCGTGGCTCACCAGAAGGTCCATCAGCCCGACCGCGACGACTACGTTGCGCGACTCCGCCACGCTGGCGATCAGCGGCGGGAGCAGCGCGGCCGGCAGCGATGTGAGGTGCCGGAGGCACTCGCTGGCAAGTGCCGGGCTGCCACCCGGCAGCAGCACGTAGAGGTACAGCGGCAACAGCATCTCGCGCGATGCGAGTAGGCGCACCGCCGTCGCACTGGCCTCGTCGGGCGGGATGGCGGCCCGCGTCTCGCCCAGAAGCCTCACGGCGTGCGTCGCCGCCAGCTCGCCATCGAGATCGTCGAGCCCGAGCAGCGCCGCCTCTCGCAGGCCGGCGCCGGTCTCGGCACCGCCGACCTGCTCGTAGTGCACCGCGGCCGCCTCTAGAAGTGGAATGTCGTCAGCGTCGAGCGAGCCGCGGAGGACTCGCAGGATCTGCGCCCGCAACAGGCAGCTAGGGTCGCGGCGAGGACCGTTGTCGGCGAGGTACTGAAAGCGGCTGCCCAGCGCCTTCTTGGCCGATTCGTCTGCCGCCGCCACTCCCTCACCGTGCGCCTCGAGGTCCGAGAGAGCCGCATAGAGCGCGTCGAAGCCGCGCTCCGAGCCGACGAGGGCGACGGCGAGGTCGAGCCGCTCGCGGGAGCCCTCGGGCAGCGCCCGCAGCTGCGCCAGCTTCTCGGCAGTGGCTGCGCCGGCCATCAGACCGGCTGCGGGCTGCGGCCCGCCCGGCCGTCCCGCGCGGCGGGATGCGCCGCGCGGGAGGACACGCGGGAAGACCGCCGGCGGCGGCGGCTCAAGCCAAGCTCTCGGGGGCGCCGGGCGGGACCGGTCCGGTCCACTCGTCGCGCTGCTCGTGTGGGGGCACGGCCTCGCCGACGCTCCACAGGAACACGTACACGCCAAACGGGCCGAGGAACTTGAAAGGCTCGCCGAGGGCCGTCCTGCGGTCAGGCCACGGCAGGTCGGCGGTGGTGTCGAGCCAGGACTTCACCGAGCCGTGCTCGGCGATGATGTCCTGCATCGCCGCGGCGTTGTCGATGGTCGCCGCGATCTTCTTGACGTTGCGGATCAGCCCTTCGTCACCCGACAGACTGTCGACGTCGGGCGGGCCGAATCCAGCCACCGTGTCGATGTCGAAGCCGGCGAAGGCCTCGCGGAAGTTGGGCCACTTGGCCTCGACGACCGACCACCTGAAGCCGCTCTGGAACACCGCCTTGGTGAGGACCTCGAAGTAGCCGTTGTCGTCGTCAGGCACGACGCGGGGAGGGGGCTGCATCTCGGAGGGCATCGACTGCTCCTTCCCGGTCCGGTCACGGACCGTTCAAGGTGGGTGGCGCAGGCGGCCCCAAGTGTAGGGCAAGCCGAGCGCCCTGCCTAGAACGGGTGTTCGGACCGGCGCCTTTGCCGCCACGCGACGGCGCCACTAGCCTTTTGAGAGCGGCGCTCGCCGGCTGGCGAGCGCCGGACTGAGGTCTGCTGGTCAGCACATCAGGCGCACCGGAGCACCGGAGCAGGAGGACCACTGAATGAGATCGAACGCCGCCACGGTCGAGGAGTACTTGGCCGCGCTGCCCGAAGACCGTCGGGCCGCCATCGAGCAGGTCCGCCAGGTCATCCTCGCGAACCTGCCCGACGGCTACGAGGAGGCGATGAACTGGGGCATGATCACGTACCAGGTGCCCCTGGCGACCCACCCCGACACGTACAACGGTCAGCCGCTCATGTACGCCGCCTTGGCGTCGCAGAAGAACCACATGGCGGTCTACCTCATGGGCATTTACGGCTCCGAGGACTCGTGGGCAGACTTCGAGGAGGCCTATAGGGCCACGGGGAAGCGCTACGACGTCGGCAAGTCGTGCGTCCGGTTCAAGCGGATCGACGACCTGCCCCTCGAGCTGATCGGCGAGAAGGTCGCCGAGACGAGCGTCGACGAGTTCATCGCCGCGGCGGAGGCCGCCCGCCGCCGGTAGGCCGCCCGCCGCCAGTCGCTCGCACGCCGCGGGATGTCGCGCCGGCGGATGAGCGCCCGCCGCGCCGGCGGCTGAGCGCCCGCAGCTGGTACGTCGCCCTGGCCTCTCGCGGCCACCGTCCCAACCCGAACGCTTGCACGCCGGTCCGGCGGTCTGTTACCATGCGCCGCAATCGCGGTCGCGCCGTCAGAGGTCGAGGTGACGGTCGTCAAGCCACTCGCGACGGCACACGTCGACACAAGGCGCCCGGCCAACGAACAGTCACGGAGGATGGAGAATGGGCAACGGACAGTCTGGCAGCTGGTGGGCGGTAGCCCTAAGAGGCATCGTGGCTCTGGTGGTCGGGATCTTCCTGATCACGAACCCGGGGAACACCGCGCAGATACTGCTGCAGGTGTTCGGCATCTTCGCCATCATCGACGGTATCCTCGTCGGTGTGATGGCGGTGCTGGGCCGCAAGAACATCGAGCGGTCGTGGGTGGTGTTCGTGCGCGGGCTGGTCGGCTTCGCGCTCGGCCTCGCGCTGCTGCTGGCACCCGATTTGTCGCTTGCGTTCACGATCGTGTTGGTCGCTGTCTGGTCGCTCGTCACCGGGGTCATCGACCTGATCATGGCCTGGCGCACCCGGAACGAGTTCGAGGGCTCGTGGCTTCTAGTCGCCGGCGGGATCATCGCCTTGCTGTTCGGCTGGATGCTGCTGCGCAACCCAGAAGAGGTGGCGCAGTACATCCTGGTGCTGGTGGGCGTGTTCCTCGTGCTCGGTGGGATAGTCACGGCCGTGTACGGCATCCATCTGAAGGGTGTGGCCGCACCCGGAACCGGGGACTGACGACAGTGGCACGCTCTTAGCCGGCTGCGCCGGCGTCTGGCGGGAGCGGCTAGCCAACGCCACCGAGCGCCTGGCGCTCCCCGCACGCCACGGCACGAACACTTGGACGGGGATGCGGCGGGCGGACCGCGCAGGGATCGGCCGCGTGGGGCCGCGCCGCTCGCGTGTCGCAACTTGGCGCATTGTCGCGGGCGCAAGCGGCCGAGCCGCGCCCGAACCTTGATCGCATATCAGGAGTTCGCACCATGAGTAGGCTCTCCAGCGTTGTCAGCGCGGTAGTCCGCTTCCTGGTCATCTGGCTCGTCGACGGCGTGGCGCTCTTCGTCACCGCCACCGTCCTCCCCAGCATCGCGTTGCACGGCGACACCTTCTCGGAGCGGTTCCTGCTCGCCCTGGCGGCTGCGTTCCTCCTGGGCTTGGTGAACCTCCTGCTGCGGCCACTAGTGCTGTTGCTCGCGCGGCCGCTGGGCTTCATCGCGCTGTTCGTGATCGGGTTCTTCGCCAATGCACTGGCGCTGCTGGCGACGTCGTGGCTGATGGCCGGATTCGAGGTGTCGAGCTTCGTCTGGGCCATCGTCGGCGGCGTGGTCTTCGCGGCGATCAATGCGGTGCTAACCGGGGTCCTCGAGGTCGACGCCGAGGGCTCGTACTACCAGAGCCGTATCGAGCGCCGGGCGCGCGAGCAGGTGTTCGATAGCGCGGACGAGCCGGGTCGCGGTCTGGTGATGCTCGAGATCGACGGGCTCAGCTACCACCATCTGCACAAGGCGATCGAAGAGGGCCGGCTGCCAACGGTCAAGAGGCTCATCGACGAAGATGGCTACGTGGTGTCGCCGGTCGACTGCGGGCTGCCGTCTCAGACTTCGGCGTGCCAGGCAGGGATCCTCTTCGGCGACAACCACGACATCCCGGCTTTCAGGTGGTACGACAAGGCGGAGGGCCGGCTGTACGTGTCGGGCAACGACGCGGGCGACATCAACGCCCGCTATGCCAAGGGCGGAGGGCTGCTGCGCGGCGGGTCAAGCATCGACAACATGCTCGACGGCGACGCCGAGAAGTCGCTGTTGACGGTGTCAAACGTGTTCTCGCCCGGCCCGGGCGAGGCGCAGCGCAGGGCCGACGACGTGTTCTTGCTCATGCTGGACCCGTACTTCCTCATGCGGACGGTTGGGCTGTTCTTCGCGGACGTCGGGCGCGAGCTGAGGCAGTACTGGGCGCAGGTGCGGCGCGACGAGCAGCCGCGGCTGAACCGGCTGGCGCACGGCTACCCGTTCATCCGCGCCGCCACCACCACGTTCGTGCGCGACATCTCCCGGCACCTGGCAGCTCTCGACATCATCCGCGGCGCCCCGGCGATCTATGTGACGTGGCCCGGCTACGACGAGGTGGCGCACCACTCGGGACCGTGGTCCGAGGACGCGTTCGGCGTGCTCGCAACCTACGATCAGGTGATCGCGGGCCTGCTAAGCGTGATCCGCGAGAAGGCGCCCCGGCACTACGACCTGATCGTGCTGTCGGACCACGGCCAGTCGTACGGCCCCACATTCAAGCAGCGCTACGGGCTGTCGATCAAGGAGCTGATCGAGGGCCTGCTGCCCCAGGGCACCACGATCACCGAGTCGCTCGGTGGGGACACGGGCGCGCCGTCTATCAAGGCGGTGTCCGGCGAGCTCGGCAACATGGCCGACTACGGCGCCGGCAACGCCCTCGCGCGAAGCATCGCGCGCCAGGGCCAGGCGCTGGTCGAGCACGCCTCAGACCGGCTACGCCACGCGTCGGGCTCCACAGACGAGGACCAGCAGGCGCAAGTCACGGCGTACGGGAGCGGCAACCTGGCGCAGGTGTACTTCGACCTCTATCCGCGCAAGATCACGCTCACGGAGCTGAGCGAGGCATATCCGGGCATGGTCGACGCGCTCGTCGCCCACGAGGGCATCGGCTTGGTGTGCGGCTACGAGGACGACGGCACGCCTGTGGCTCTCGGCAAGGGCGGCAAGCGCGACCTGCACTCGGGCGAGGTGGTGGGCGACGACCCACTCGTGCAGTATGCGCCGGACGAGCCGGGCGCGCCGGGACACTCGACGCTCGAGACGCGCGCGTGGCAGGTGAGACGAGTCATGGACTTCCCGAGCGCCGGCGACCTAATGGTGATCAGCACCGTGTACCCCGACGGCACCGTGGCCGCCCTGGAGGAGCTGATCGGCAGCCACGGTGGGATGGGCGGCGAGCAGACGGACTCGTTCCTGTTCCATCCGGGCGACATGGAAGTGGGTCCGACGCGCAACTCCGTCGACGTCTTCCACGTACTTAATAGGCGACGAGGGAGCCCGGTCACCGCGCTGCCCGCGGTCACGGCCGCGGCCAAGGAGGCGGCGGCGAGGGAGGCGGGGCTCGACCCATGGTCGCGTGAAGCCGTGGTCGGCGGGCTGCGCGACGTCAGGCGGTGGGTCGAGCTGGCGGCGCGGGCGCTTGTGCTCGACCGTGGGGCGTATCACGAGATCGCGTCCGATCCGCGCCTTAGTGCGCCGGGGCTCATGCTGGGCCTTGGATTCACGCTGCTGGCCGAGGTTGTCCGCACGCTGAGCGCGACCGGCGGCGTTGCCGGTGCGATGTCAGGAGCAGTCGTGGGCGGCTGGCTGTCCACTCTCCTCAGCGCCACCGGACTGATCGGCATCCTTGGGGCGTGGCTGGGCTGGCTGATCGCGGTGTTCTTCACATACGGGGCCGGCAAGGTTCTGACTCGCAACGGCAACTACACGCGCACAATGCGCGCAATGGGCTTCGCGCAGGTCACATCGTTGTTCGCGGTCGTGTCGCTGTTGCCGGTCGTCGGACCGCTCGGCCAGCTCATCCGAGTGGTCGTGTCGTTCTTCGCGTGGTGGATGGCCGCAGCCGAGGCGCACGACACCCGCGGCTGGCGGACGATCGCGTTGCCGGTTCTATCGGTCGCGGCGCTCTTGCTCGTGCCGCTGCTGATAGGGGTCCTATTCGGCAGCGCGGCCCTGGGCGTCCAGTCGGTGCTCGAGCAGTTCGGCCTGGCCGCACCGCAGTAGACCGCCGACCGCAGCAGGCACTCGGGTAGCGCGCAGACCCGGGACGCCAGCAGGGGCGCCTCTACCGCGTGACGCGGCCCCAGCTTGCCGCGGGGACACGCGGGTGCGCCGGCCCGCCCGGCTCTTGTTTGCCGCGACCACCTCGGGCTGCCATTATTGAGCATTGCGGTTGTCAATACCGAATGCGGTGCACAGGCGCCACGCGCGCAGGCGGTACCGCCCCACCCATCAGGAGAGCTGAAATGGGCAAGGTGATCTTCTACGAAGGCAATGATGCGACCCAGGACGTTGTGCACGAGACCACCGGCCTGCCGGGCCAGGACTTCTTCCCCAACGTGAACGACGAGGCGCGCTCGCTCAAGCTGGTCGATGTTCGCGCCGGCGCGGTGATCAGCGTCTTCGACGACCCGATGGCCGCGAAGACCGACGACTTCTGCGTCATCACTGTGAAGCAGAACGTCGACGAGTACGTGGTTGGCACGTTCGAGAAGTCGTACGAGGACGACACGGTGCTCGTCATGTACGCGCCGAAGAACGGCCTCGACGGCAAGGTCTCGCGAATCCGAATCAACTAGACCGCAGCCGCGACCCGACCCGCGCCGTCTCCGCTGCCGAAGCAGTCCCGAGGAATGGGAGTTGGCCGTGGCGTGGCAGCGCACGTGAATTCGCGGCGGACACACACTGCCGCCGCCATCGCAGGGTCGGACAAGACCGCGCGAAACTGGGGGCCGCGCCGTTGAGGTTGCGGCCCCTCTCTACACCTTAGGTCGGCTAGCGAAACGCCCAGACATGTCGCCGCGAGCGGCCACAGCGCCGCACGAACCTAGCACTCACGCACTGGAGGATCTCAGATGGCAGGGAAGTTCGAGATCAAGGACGCCAAGAAGGGGCAGGTGTACTTCGTCCTGAAGGCGGGCAACGGCAAGGTCATCCTCACCGGCGAGCCCTACACCAACAAGAGCGGCTGCACGAACGGCATCGCGTCCGTCCGGAAGAACTCGCAGATGGACGACCGCTTCGAACGGCTGACCGGGAAGAAGGGCGCCCCGTACTTCGTGCTCAAGGCTGCCAACAAGAAGGTCATCGGCACGAGCGAGATGTACTCCACGACCAGCGCGATGGAGAACGGCATCGCCTCGGTGAAGACCAATGCTCCGACAGCGGAGGTCAAGGACTTGACGAAGAAGTAGGCTCAGGTCCCGCCCAACAGCCAGACACCATATCCTGCCAGTCTAGCCGAACTGCGCCGCCAGATCCGCCGGTGCGTCGTCCGGCAGTGCCACTATGAGGTGGTGCCGCGCTCGCGACGTAGCCACGTACATCAGCGCGTCGCGGGCGCGCTCTTCCTGCCAGCCGTCGGCCTCCAGCAGCACGACCACGTCGCTCTCGCACCCTTTGAAGCCGTGGATAGTGCATCGACGGATCTCGCCGTCACCGGGCTCGATGTCGTTGGTTAACTTGAATGAGCCGATCCGCGCGCCCGGCACTAGCTCCGAGTGCGGGTTGCGTGACGACAGCGGCGACAGCAGCACCACGCTCCCAAGCGGCACGCGATCGTCGGTCACCAGGCGTTGGATCACGGGCGCCAAGGCGCTCGGCAGACCGTCCGCCCGGGCGTAGCGCAGCACGTGCACCGGTCGGCCGTCTACTGCGTGCCGCGGCTGCCGCATTGGCGTCGATGAGAAGCGCTGCACTTGGTTCTGGATCTGCCGCGTGTTGCGGCAGTTGATGTCGAGCACGTACGGCTCATCGGCGATGGGCAGCGCCATCTCCTGGTTGTACAGGCTCTGCGCCTCGTCGTAGAAGATGTAGAAGATGCCCGTCTCGGGATCGCGCAGCATGCTCTGCAGCGGGATCCACCAGGCGTCCTCGAAGTCCTGGCCCTCGTCGACGACGATGGCGTCGTACCGCTCGTCGGCGAGCACGTCGAGGGCCTCGAGCATCGCCCCGGGCAATACCTCCGAGAAGAACGTGTCGTCGAACACCGGCTTGCCCGGAAGCGTGCCGGCGGCGTCGGCCAGCGCGTAGCCCAGCTCGTGGAAGTGCTTCACATTCAGGCCGCGCCGCTCGCCGAGGCGAGAGCGCAAGAACGCCGCCAGGTTCTTGTTGAAGCAGGTCAGCAGCGTCTCGAAGCCGCTCGCCGCCAATCGGCACGCCTTCTCGGCGGCGAGCATTGTCTTGCCCGACCCGGCGCAGCCGGCGATCAGCGCCTGGTTGCGCCGGCTGAGCGCGTCGAGCAGCAGGTACTGCTGCCTGGTCAGCTCCGCCAGCTGCGCCCTCTCGAGCCGCATCTGCCCCCACATTGCCGGCTTGAGGTGGATCGTCTTGCCAAGCAGCTCGAGCAGCGTGGCCAGGATCTCGGTGCCGGGCGCGGTGCTGGCCCGATCGGAGGCGCCGCGGTAGTGGTCCATTGCGCCGCGCACCCACCCCGGGACGTCATGGAGGTGGTTCTCGCCCATCAGGATGGCGGGCGGCAGCTCGGGACTCACCAGCTCGGCCGTGACGTGGACGTCGGGGAAGGCGGCCGCATGCCCGATGTTGATCCGCCGTCTGGGGGTGCCGGTGAGCTCGCTCAGCAGATCGACGAAGCAGTACTTGCTCTGGAGTGCCTGCTTCACCGGGTCCTTGATTCGATGTGGCGCTCCGCGACGGTCGATGCTGTGCCACTGCCCCTTGCGGCGGTCGTGGACGATCAGGCCGCCCTTCACCTCCAAGACCAGGATCCCGTTTTTCGGGTGCAGGATCAAGAAGTCGGCCTCACCGTCTCGCCGCCGGCCACCGTCGAGGGCCTGCCAAGCGACGCTGTGGAAGACGATGTAGTCGTCCGCCAGCTGATCGCGAAACAGCCCGTAGAGGCGGCGCTCAGCCGCGCTCTCGGTGTCGGGGTCTAGCTGCTGCGGGTACATCTCAGCCATCGCGCGGCTCCTGGTGCTGCAGAGGCGGCTGCACTGGCGCGCGCTCATGCCTCGAAGTCGACGCTGAAGGCCGAGCGCGCGACACGGATAGCCGCGACGTAGTATGCCACCGCGACAGCGGCGCCGCCGAGGGCGCCGCGAGCCCAGGATCGCCGGCGCTGACACCCGCCGACCTCGTACGCCAGTATTGACACCCGCGGACCTCACTCGTAGACTACATGCGTTAGACTGAATATAGGAGGCCGGATGGCGGAGGCGAGCGAGGGCTACCAGGCGGAGGCGCGGCTGTACAAGGCGCTGTCCCACCCCGTGCGGCTGCAGATCCTGGATCTGCTGTCACAGCGCGAAGCCTGCGTTTGCCACCTGATTGCGGCGCTCGGGCAGCGGCAACCATACGTCTCGCAGCAGCTGGCCGCCCTACGCGAGGCCGGCCTCGTGACCGACAGGCGCGACGGCAACCTCGTCTACTACCGGCTGCGCGAGCCTGGCCTGATCGGTTTACTTGCGGCCGCGCGGCGGATGGTGACTGCCGAGCGGCCCGAGCTGCGCCGAACATACCTGACCGAGCGGAGCGTGACAGTCCCCGAGTGCAGCTGCCCCAAGTGCGCTGGCGACGACGAGAACGCTCGCACCGAACGGCGGGAGCCGACGGCCGCCTAGACATTCACGCCGCCGCATGTCGGCTCGGCGGCTGCGACAAGCACGCAAGGAGCGCGCGATGAACGTCAAGGTCCTTGGATCAGGGTGCGCCAACTGCGACAAGCTCACGGGATTGGTGCGCGAGGTGGTGTCGGAGATGGCCATGGACGCCAAGATCGAGAAGGTCGAGGGCCTCGTCGACATCATGAAGTACGGGATCACGGCGACGCCTGGGTTGGTGATCGACGAGAAGGTCGTCAGCACCGGGCGCGTGCCGACGAAGGCCGAGGTCACCACCATGCTCGTCAATGCGCAGCTGGCCGCCGAGCAGGCGGTGGATGAGTGAGCCTGCTGATCGAGGTGCCCGTGTTGATAGGGCTCGTCTACGTGGCCCTGTGGCTGCG
>JBJYWW010000003.1:0-11701 GCA_046259645.1 Anaerolineae bacterium | reverse complement strand
AGCTTCTCGAGCACGTAGTCCAGCAGGCCGTTCTGGTCGTAGATGAAGATCGCGAAGTCGGTGAAGCCGGGCTCCGGCACCATGTTGGCGATCATCATCTGCGTCGAGTGCCGGGGCGCCGACCGCGACTTGGTCAGGTCGGGCAGCGCTATCACCCCGATCCCGCTTGCCAAGCCGCCCTCGCCGGCGCCGCTCGGCCAGGCGAACACCTCCTGGTCGCGCAGCAAGCGGTAGGCGAACGAGTCGGTGACGCTCTGGTCAGGGCCCTCACGCAGCGTGAACTCGGCGACTGCCGCCACTCCAATTCGCGGCTCGGCAGAGCGCCCCTCCGCGGCGCGAGGATCGGTGGCCAGGGACCCGGCGGCGTACAGCCCATCCAGACTTAGCGCCGATCGAGAGGAAACGGGCCCGGACGGCGACTCGCCCGGCCAGGCCCAGGCGGTGACGGAAGTCAGCATTGCCGCCGTCAAGCCGAAGATCAGCGCCAGGACCAGCGCCGCTGTCGGGCGCGCCAGTACCTTCGCTGCTCCGGAGGCTCGACGCGCGCCGACCGGCGGTGCGCAGTCGACGTCGCCAGCAACACTCATTCTCGTCGCGTGCTCCCTCCTGCGCCTCGCAACGCCAACGGCCGCCCGCCATCGGGCACGGTCCCGCGATTGCCGCACCGGCTGCGTGAGCCCGGACCTCAGCCCGCCGACGCCGGTCCGACGGTGCTCCAGAGCCCAGCATATACCGCGTCTCTTGCCGCCGCAACGTCTTGGACCTCCTCGGCCGCCGCGGTCTATCATGGTGCGCGGATGTCCGCCCCACCATGCCTGGTCGAGCTGCAGCCGGGCGGCTTCGACGCCGCCCGCCCCATCTTCGCGCTTATGAGCGGCCTGGAGCTGACAGAAGCAGCGGTCCTCGACGGCGAGGGTCCCGGGCGGCTCTTCGTCGACGAAGCGGAGCGGCCCCGCTCCGCGTTCATGACCTCACCTGAGGGCGCATTCCTCGTTGGAGCCGCGGACAACGAGCGCTTCGTCCGCGGCTTCAAGCAGCTCGTGCGCGATGAGCTGTTCGGTCGCCTGGAGTGGCGCGCGCTGTACGTCACCTGTGCCAGCGACCGGTGGGAGGAGCTTCTCGGCGAGGTGGTGGAGCCGGCGACGCCGGAGCTGATCCCCCGCCGCCATTACGTCTGTCGCGCTCCTGCGCTCGACTGGCGCGCAACGGTGCCGGACGGCTACGCGGTCGTGCCGCTGGACCGCCGACTGCTCCAGAGTCGCGCCGTCGTCGTGCCCGACCACGTGAAATGGTGGATCGGCAGCAACTGGGGCAATCGCGAGCGCTTCCTCGAGCGCGGCTTCGGCTTCGCGACGGTCCGTGGCGAGCCTGCCGGCGGAGCGACGAGCGGCGAGGGGTCGATCGTCAGCTGGAGCCTGGCCGACTGCCGCAGCGGCGACGCATGCGAGATCGGCATCCACACGCTCGAGCCCTACCGGCAGCGGGGACTCGCGACGGTCACGGCCGCGGCCGCGGTCGAGCACGCTCTCGGCAGCGGGTACAGCCGCGTTGGGTGGCACTGCAACGAGGACAACCTGGGCTCGGCGCGCACCGCCGAGAAGATTGGTTTCAAGCTAGTGTGTAGCTACCGCTCGTGGTTGTGCCACAGGCCGGAGTGAGCACAAGGCGGCCGCCGAAGTGGGCGCAACCCTAGGTTCGTCGAGCGGCGCGCACAGCAACCCGCGAGCTGACCTGGCTGTGTCGGAGATCAGGAGGCGCGTCATGGTGGTGAGAACCGGAGCGAACACGGCGGAGCGACGATCGTCCCCTGCTGTGCCTGCACGAGTGGAGCCAGTGGCTCGGCGTCCGCGACCTGCGACCGACGAATCCACGCCCCCCAGGCGCGTCGCCAGGCTTGCCACGGCGATTCTCGTCGCCGCCCTGCTGTGCGCCTCGTCCGGTGCGTCGGCCGCCGTCAACGGCGAGCCTGGCTCGTCCGCGGCCGACGCGACCGTACCACCGACGCATTCGGAGCCGAGGCAGTCGCCGGGGTGGTGGGTCACCGGCGGATCGAGCGAGGTCGGGCTCGGCGACGTCGTTGCCAACGTCGGCGACGTCAACGGCGACGGCTACGACGACTTGGTGGTAGGGGCGCCTTTGTTCAGCGACACCGAGCAGTACAGGGGCAAGGCCCTGCTCTACCTCGGCTCAGCCGGCGGACTCGATACCGCCGCATCCTGGGAAGCGGTCGGCGCCGGCACATTCTCCTTCTTTGGCTCGTCGGTCGGCAGTGCCGGCGACATCAACGGCGACGGCAAGGCCGACGTCATCGTCGGTGAGCCCTTCTACACAGAGGGCACCGACTACTACTTCGGTCGGGCCCTGGTCTACTACGGCACGGCCTCTGGGCTGTCCGCGGCCCCCGCGTGGACAACCAAGGGGCTGGAGGGCGATTCACGCTTCGGCGGCGTCGTGGCCGGCGGATTCGACCTGAACGGCGACACCTACGACGATGTTCTGGTGGCGGCTCCAGCACAGAACCATGGGGGCGATGACTCAGTCGGCTGCGTGCACTTGTACTTCGGCGCTGCGCCGGGCCTCGCCGCCGCGCCGGGCTGGACCGTCTGCGGAGAAGCCGAGTACGTGTGGTTCGGCGATGCCGCCGCCGGCATCGGAGACGTGAACGACGACGGCCGGCCTGACTTCGCCGTCGGCTCCCCCGGCTTCAGCGGCGGCGAGGACAGGGAGGGCAAGCTCTACGTGTACCACGGCGTGGCCTCGGGCGCCCCGTCGACCGTCGCCGCAGCCACCGTCGAAGGCAACGAAGCCGACGCGTATTTCGCGTCGGCGGTGGCCGGAGCCGGCGACGTCAACGGCGACGGCTACGACGACCTGCTGGTGGGCGCTCCCAACCACACGGCAGTTCTGCCAGAGGATGGGCGTGCGTTCGTGCTGCCTGGATCGGCGACGGGCATCGCGTCAACGCCGTTGTGGACGGCCGACGGGGGCAGCTACTCCGGCTTCGGCCGAGCGGTCGCGTCGGCGCTCGACGTGAACAACGACGGCTACGGCGACGTGTTGGTCGCCGGCAGTGCCGAGAGCGGAATACGGCCGCAGGAAGGGGTTGTCACGGTCTTCCATGGCACTGCTGACGGTGTCGGGAGCGAACCGGCGTGGTCCGTGTCCGGCACCCAGAGCTGGGCATGGTTCGGCGAGTCGGTCACCGCCGGCGACTTCAACGGCGACAGCAAGGTCGACGTAGTTGTCGGCGCCCCGTCGCGGTCGGAGGACTTCGATCGCGAAGGCGCCGCGTTCGCGTACATGGGCGGAGATCAGCCAGGGCGGCACCTGGTCGTCGACTCGTCCGCGGACGACGGGCTCGCGTCCGATGCGCTGCCGGGCGACGGCACGTGCGCCGACGCCCAGGGCCGGTGCACCATGCGCGCGGCACTGCAGGAGGCGCGCCAGATCGCCGGGCCCGATCTCATCACGTTCAGTCAGCCCTTCACGATCACGGTGAGCGCGGCGGCGGGGCAGATGCCGGTGATCACGGACCCGGTGACCATCGACGCCAGCAGCGTGTGGAACGCCGCGGGCCAACGCCCGGGAGTAGTGCTTGACGGAGCCGGGCTCGACGACGACGGGCTGCACATCATGGGCGACGGGGTGACCGTCATGGGCCTCACGGTGACCGGGTTCGGGCAGAAGGGCGTCGTCGTCGACGGCATCGACAACGTGATCGGTGGTCCCGCTTCGGGCCAGGAGACCGTCGTGTCCGGCAACGGTGGCAGCGGCGTCGTGCTGTGGGGCCCCGACACTCACCACAACCTGGTGCAGTCGTCGTACATCGGAGTGGCTCCGGGCGGGCAGGCCGCGCTGCCGAACCGCACTGGAGTGTGGATAGCGTTCGGCGCCTCACACAACGTTGTTGGCGGCGAGGACCTCGAGAGAGGGAACGTCATCTCGGGCAACACTGTGAACGGCGTCTCGGTCGAGAGCGATGGCTCCGACTACAACACGCTGCTGCGCAACACGATCGGCATGGCGCCGGATGGGCTCGCGCCGATGCCCAACGCCCGCGGTGTGCTGATCGGCGCGGGGCCACATGGCACATCGGTGGGCTGGGTGACCGAGATCCCCCCTGAGGAGGCGCTGGCGCCGGTGAGCACCTATCCGGCAGCGCTGCGCGGCGCTGCGGCTCGCGACCTCCCGGACCGCACCGCATTACTGTCGATCCAGCACGCGGCCCTGGCGCCGCGACATGGTGGCGCGCTTGACCTCGACGAGCCCAATGACGGCGATGCCAACCTGATCGCCGGTAACTCCGGCGCTGGAGTGCAGGTGCTGTCCACCGGGGGTTTCGTCGGCGTGATCGGCAACACGGTGCGAGGCAACGGGGCACCGGGCATCGGAATAAACGGTCGCTCCCACTGCCTGGTGGAGGCCAACGTGATACGCGGCAATGCCGGCGCCGGCGTCGAGGTGTCAGGCGCCGGAGTCCGGTACGTCGAGCTCCGCGGCAACACAGTCTGGGACAACAGCGGGAAGGGCGTGGCCCTCCTCGACGGCGCCAACGGCGGGCTGGCGGCGCCTTCGATTCTCGCGGCCGACACGGCTGGAGCGTCCGGAACGAGCTGCGCGGAGTGCGATGTGGAGATCTTCTCCGACGTGTTCGACGAGGGCGAGCGCTTCGAGGGCTCCACGCAGGCCGACGCGGTCGGCTCGTGGACCTTCGCAGGACCGCTGCGCGGACCCAACATCACCGCGATCAACACGACGATCGAAGGGGAGTCGTCCGAGTTCGCGTCGCCGCTGGCGATCGCGACGCCGCCGACGCCCACCTCTTCGGCCACCGCGGACCCCACGCCCACCTCTTCGGCCACCGCGGACCCCACGCCAACCTCCACGCCAACGCCGACTGACGCGGCGACGGTTATGGCCTCAGCAACTGCCTCGGCGACGGACCATGCGGCGACGTCTCCGACAGTGACCGCGACGGCCATCGGCACAGCCGCACCGTCAGCAACGCCGTCGCCGCTGTCGACCGTCGCCACGCCTTCGGCATCGCCGGCGGCAACGAGCGAGGCGACACCGTCACCCACTCCAGATCGCACCGCCACAGTCACCCGCACCGCCGCGCCGACAGCCACACCGACACCATCGGAGTCGCCTGGCAGCGTGACCCCCACGCCAACGCCGGCGCTGCAGTTCCTGTCGTACATGCCGCTCGCGCTGGCGAAGGGCCAAGCTGCCGTCGCCGGCGCGGCCTCGGCACAGGCTCCCAGGAGGGAAGTGAATGGAGATTGATGTCCGCTATCTTCCCGCGTTCGCCCCGGCACTGGTGACGCTTGACGCAGACGAGTCGCTGCAGGTGGAGGCCGGCTCGATGGTGGCCGTGTCGCCCGAGATGCGGATCGAGACGGTGGCCAAGGGCGGCCTGCTCAAGTCGCTGTCGAGCTCGCTCTTCGGGGGCGAGAGCTTCTTCCTCAACACCTTTTCGGCGCCGCGGTCGGGTCTGACCATCGCGCTCGCCCCGCCGCTGCCCGGCGATATCTCTGTGATCCAGATGCACGACGAGTCACTGCTCGTCCAATCCGGCTCCTGTTTGGCCTCGTCGGAGGGCATCTCGATCGACACGAAGTGGTCCTGAGCCAACACGTTCTTCGGCAGCGAAGGCCTGATCATGGTGCGGCTCGCCGGCACCGGCACGCTTGTCGTGTCCAGCTACGGGGCCATCCACGCGATGGAACTCGAGCGCGGTCAGACTTATCGCGTGGACACCGGGCACCTGGTGTCGTTCGACGAGACGATGCGCTACGAGGTCATGCGCGTCGCCGGCCGGAAGAGCACGCTGTTCAACGGTGAGGTTATCGTGGCCGAGCTCACGGGACCGGGGCACATGACGCTGCAGAGCCGCAGCCAGGACTCGTTCCTGTCGTGGCTCATCCCGCAGATTCCGCAACGGGGCTCGGGTTCCGGAGGCAGCGGCTGACCATTGCGTGACCGCCGGCCGGCAGCGGTGGCGACGAAGATGCCCTCGACGACGCCAGGTGGGACCACACGGTGGGTCCTTCGGCGCGCTCCTGACGGCGTGTCTGCGCGCCTGCCCCCGGCGCACTTGGCGCCATTCACGGGCGCAGCGTGTCCTTTGTGGTGGCCTGTTCCACACTTCGCTCTGGGTCGCGGGCGAAAGCGCCCGACAACGGCATTGACACGTGACGCTCGCGACTGGTAGGCTGGCGACAACTGGTTTCGGTACACGAAGGAGGCCGATGATGAGCCGATTCCTCGCAGCGCTGTTCGTCGTGGTCCTCGCGATGGTCCCATTGCCGGCAGACGCGAAGTCGCCGCAACGAGACTGGCGTCAGGTGAATGTCTATCTGGCCGCTGGTGTGAACCGGATTGGCAGGACTGGCGTGCAGATAGCGTCCTGCAACCGCCATAACACCGACAACTGCGGCATCTACCGCGTGCAGTGGAACCTCGATCGAATGCACGGTGTGACTGCCCGGTCGATAGTAGACCATCCACGATACGCCGAGACCTTTCCCGCGGTGAATCCGTCAGGAACGCACCTCGCATATGAGAGCCGCCAGAGAGGCACCACGGAGAACGACATCTACACCATCCGCGTCAAGCCCAGCTATGGAAGGCCCGAACCGATAGTCGTGACGCCCGTGCCGCTCGTTAACGGCCCCAACACTGACTACGGTATCTGGCGTGGCCGCTATCCGAACTGGCAGACGGACGACGGGCTGTTGTTCTCTCGCGAAGCATATAGCGACGATGACTACGAGGGCTTTCCGCAATGGTGGGATCTGTACCGCGTCGGAATCGACTATGTGAAGGGCGACGCCGCGCTATCGCCGATCCAGGCGGCGCTCGTCTTCGGCGACGTGTATGGCTCCGTGGACACGACCTCGTATGCAGCCGAGGACCCGTTCACAAGCCCGCTGGCGCGCGACCTTGTCGCCGCCCACACGCACCGGGGCGATGGCAAGGGCCTGTGCGAGGCGCCGGACGGCACACTGGTGGGTGCGGCTGACGCGAGCAAATGCATGGCGATCCCCGCGGTCATCGATCTCGCATCAACCACGTCACCTGGCATCATCGATGTCGACTACGGCGCGGCTGGCATCAACTCGTGCGCACACTTGGCGCTGAACTCTGACGGTACACAACTCCTGTGCACCGAGCAGCTCACATGGACACCCGCCGACAACTGCCGCACGTGCGGGGAGAAGGTCAACCAAGACCGCATCTACGGCTTCGACTACGACGCCGAGACCGGCCGGTACGAGCCAATGGTTGGAGGCGGCGAGTATGGCCTGCTCTTCCGACACTTGGGTCCTGTGGGCCTACACGTTTTCGACTCGCGGTACCCTACGGCTGATACGCCGGGTCCGGGGGGCCTCTACTGCGAGCGTGGCTACCTCCACAAGTACGCGGAATGGTGCGGCACCGACGACTACGTCGTGGCGACGGTGTTCTGCTCGACGGAAGCGGCAAGTTGGGCCGGCGAGGCTACCCTCTATTCTCGGATCATGCTGATCGACATCAGCGACCGGCTGTATCCCGAGTATTACGACGTCACCTCGGAGCTCGAACGGCTCACGCATGCTCGCGAAGGCTCGTACCACGGCTTCTCCGCGACGTGCGCCAACTACGAGGAGTGAGGCAAGCGCGACAAGGAAGCGACGACCGACAGGCTGCGCGCGGCGGTCTGACGGTCCATAGCAGCGACTGAGCGAGTGTTTCGCCTCGCCTTGCGCGTCCGTTCAAGTCCCGCTCAGCCACGAGCTCCGTTGCCGGGGCGCCGATCACGGTGGCGCCATCGTTGATGGTCACCTTCCACCGGTGCATCGCGGGTCAGGACGTATTGATCGTGCGTGGCGCGTTGCCGCCTGCTAGCCGCTCTCCAACCGCGTCAGCCGCTAGTCACGCTGACGGTGCCGGAGCCCAAGACCGAATGGTCGCAGATCCCATCGCCGTTCGAGTCGACGTAGTGCCGGCATCGCCCCGGATACGGATCGTCGACGATCCCGAAGCGGCAGGCGACGCCCTGCGCCTGCACCGGCTCCTGACCAGGCTGCACCTCAGCGACGGGTGTCGACTCGACCTCCGAGACGCTGGCCGATGCCGTCGACTCGGCTCTCGCCGCGCTAGCCGCAGATGACTCGGCCGCGGCACCCGATGCATCGTGCGCGCCTGCCGCGACGCTCGGCTCCGTCGGCAGCGTTCCCATATCGGCACCAGCTGCCGAATCACCGCCGGCGGACGAGGAATCGCCGATACCGAGCCTGTAGCCCGCGATCAGAAGCCCGGTAGCGACCGTCGCCGCGCCCCCTAGCCTCAGGAAGGCCCGACGGCCTTGGTCGATCTCGTCCGCCCGCGCCAAGCCCGCGCTCGGTCGCGTCACCGTTGGTCCCGACATCGAGCCGAGCCTGGCCACAGCCGGTACCCGGAGCTTGCGCTTGGTCATGTACGAGACCCACCGCCAGTGCAGGACCAGATGAACGCCGACGCCAGCGATCATGACAAGGCTGCTCCACGTGTGGAGGTCGCTCCACGCTCGGATGCTCAGCCCGAGGAAGCTGGCGCCGGAACCAGCCCCGGCAGGCAGCAGGAACACGGCTCCGCTGATCCCGCTGATGATGAAGGCGGCCCCAATGACCACGTCTACCCAGTAATTCGTCGTCGGCTTGTTCATAGCGAATGCTCCCGTCCGCTCGTGCTTGGCTAACAGGATCGCGGCCCGCCGTGGAGAGTCTGTGGAGCCAGGCTGAGGGACCGTTAAGCGTCCAGTGCGACTAGACAGTGCCGCTTGTGTGGTACCATTCCGGCTGCCCTGGTGCGAGCAGCCAAGCGACGGCCAGAGCGCTTTCGGTCGCGGCAACGCCGGCACTGCGATGCGGTAGGTGCAACTGCTGCCTGCGTCGCAGCGGAGACCAGTGCAACGGACGTAAAATGCGCACCGCGGCCCGAAGTTAGGCCTGTGCCGTATTGAGCTGGCTGCCAGAATCGTTGCCAGCGGCCAACTGAACACGCCAGAACGCCCGCCGGACGGGCGTTTCCCTCGGAGGAGTGCCGGAGTGGACAAACGGCGCCGCCTTGAAAGCGGATGGGCTTAACCGCCACGGGGGTTCGAATCCCTCCTCCTCCGCCAGCGCCGCACTCGCGAAGCGGAAGCGAGCTAGCCGGTCCCCGCCTCCGCCAGCGCCGCACTCGCGAAGCGGATGCGAGCTAGCCGGCGGCCGCCTTCGCCAGCGTCGCCTCGTACAAGCGCTCGATGCGCTCGGCGATGCTCGGCCAGCCGTACGCCTCGGCGGTGGCGATCCCGTGATAGCCGAGCGTCCGCCGCAGCGCCGGATCCCGCAGCAGCGGCAGCAGCTTCTCGGCAAGCGCCTCGGGATCGCTGTCGGGCACCAAGAAGCCCGTGCGGCCGTCGCGGACCAGCGTTGACAGCCCGCCGACGTCGGACGCGATGACCGGCGTGCCGCACGCCATCGCCTCCAGAGCGACCATTCCGAAGCTCTCGTAGAGCGACGGCACCACCAGCACCTCAGCCAGGCTGTAGTAGTATGGCAGGTCGCCCTGTGGTACCGCGCCGAGGAACTTGACGAAGTCGGCCAGCCCCAGCTCCTGCCGGAGGGCGTCGATCCTGATTTGCTCGGCATCGGTGCGCCGCGGGTCGTCGGTCTTGTCGCCACCTATGATGCACAAGCACGCGTTGTCGCGCAGCGATGGCTCGCGCTCGACCACGATCGAGATTGCCCTGACCAAGGTGTCCAGGCCCTTGACGGGGTCGGGTCGGCCCACGAACAGCACGACCCTGGCGTCGGGATCCGCTCCGACGAAGTCCACTGCGACCTCACGCGGGATCGGCCGGAAGAGGTCCAGGTCCACGCCCGGCGGGATGACCTGCAGCTTGCCGGGGTCGGCCTCGTAGTGCTGGGCGATCTGGTCGCGGTCGAGGCCGCTGCCGGCGACAATGGTGTCCGCGAAGCGGGCTATGTCGCGCTCGACCTTCTGGCGCTGAGCCAGCTCCCCGATTGTGCCGTCGCGGCGCGCGAGCTCCTTCATCACCCCGAGCGTGTGGAACATGTGCACGATCGGCGCCGGATACCGGTCGGCCAATTGGCGCGCCACCCAGCCGCTCATCCAATAGTGGCTGTGGTACAGGTCGTAGTCGAGCCCCTCCGCCGCGATCAGGCCCTTGACACCGGCGACGAACTCCGGCGCGTAGCGCCAGGCATCGGCCTTGTCCATGTGCGACTCCGGCCCGGCGACGACGTGGATGACCCGCACGTTCGGCCCGAGGTCGGTGTCGAGAATGTGGGGGACGTCGGGGCTCTCCGAGCGCGTGTAGTTGTCGACCAGGTAGCCGCGGCGCCCGAGCTGCCGCGACAGCTCGCGCACGTACACGTTCATCCCGCCGGTTTCCTTGCCTCCCGGCGCCGCGAGCGGGCAGCTATGGACCGACAGCATGCACACGCGTCGAGGCCGCGGCAGCAAGCCGCCCACACCGCGCTCCAGCGCCCTGGCACGCCGATCCAGGTCCAGCATCGACGCGACGACCCCGGCGTCGGCGGACGTCAGTGTATCGCGCCTTGCTGTGTCGCTCTGGCTGTTGGGCATGGCCGTCCCGAATGCTGTTCGGCGAGCGAAGCGGACCGCCGCAATGATACAGGCCGCGCGCCGCATAGAGCGAAGGCAGCGCAACGGCGTCTCGCCGACCCGACCACGCCGTTGACCGGACGCCCGGCCGTTCATATAATCCCGCGGCGATCAGTCAAACCATGGAGTACAGCCGGTGGGACTTCTGACAGTAGTGACAGTGCGGGACGACGACGACTTGGTGCTTCGCGAGACGGCGGAGCCCGTGTCGCGCGTTGACGATCGGGTCCGCCGGCTGATGGACGACATGGTGGACACGATGCGTGACGCGCCGGGCGTCGGACTTGCCGCCCCCCAGGTGGCCGAGAGTGTGCGGGTGATCGTCGTCGAGACGCCGCTAGACTACGACGACCCGGACGCGGGCACTCGACTGCATCAGCTGGCGAACCCGGAGGTGGTCTGGCGCTCGGACGACATCGTCGAAGACCAGGAGGCCTGCCTGTCGATCCCGGACTTGTACGGCGATGTCCCCCGCGACACAGCGGTCCGCGTTCGAGCGCTGGACCGCGAGGGCCACACCGTGGAGATCGACGCCGAGGGCTTCGAGGCCCGCGTGCTGCTTCACGAGATCGACCACCTGGACGGCGTGCTGTTCACGGACCGGGTGACGGGCCTGGACAAGCTCTACACGTTCAGGGAAGACGGGAACGGCCAGACCGTTCGCGTGGCCTACTCCGTCCCTAGCATCTAGCGCCGCCAACCTCGCCGCGCCGGGACCGTGGTACGGTCCGACGCGGCGCCACAAGTCCCGGTCCGCGCCGCGTGATGGCGAGGCGCCGCGCAGAACCGGGGCTCAACGGAGGTCCCCGTGGCCGCACCCGTCTCCCACAAGCTCTCGAACTCGCTCGAAGGCGCCCTTGCCGGCGGCGGCGATCCAGCCACCTCGCCGCTGTACGTCTTCGGCCCCTTCCTCGTGCTGATCGTCGTCACCGCCGGTGCCGGGGTCGCCAACGTGACCTTCGGCCCGACCGTGTGGCTGGTCGTGTTCACGATCGCCATGGTCTCCGCCATGTACCGCCGGGTCATGCGCTGGGTGACGGACGGC
>JBJYWW010000002.1:0-12356 GCA_046259645.1 Anaerolineae bacterium | reverse complement strand
GCCGTGTCTTGCATGGGTCCAGCCAGCTGGCGTGCACGTGCGCGGTGACGTCGTCCGGGAACTCCAGTGTCAGCCACGCGACGTCCTCGACGCCGGACTGCACGTACGACTCGCCGTGAGCTCGCACGCTCAGGGGCATCTGGCCAAGCACGTAGAGCAGGATGGACAGGTCGTGCGGCGCCAAGTCCCAGATCACGTTGATGTCCGGCTGGAACAGGCCGAGGTTCAGCCGCGCCGAGTTCACGTAGTAGAGCCGACCGAGCTCGCCGGCCAGCACCAGCTCGCGGAGCAGCTCGACCGCGGGGTTGTAGGCGAACGTGTGACCCACCATGAGCGTCCGGCCGACCGCGGCGGCGACGTCGATGAGGCTGTCAGCCTCCTCGGTGGAACACGCGATCGGCTTCTCGATCAGCACGTGCGCGCCCGACTTCAGCGCCGCCAGCCCTATCGCGTGATGAGTGGAAACCGGTGTCGCAACAGCCACGGCATCGAGCCCGAGGTCGAGCAGCTCCTCGTGACTCCCGAGAACCGCGGCCTCGGGGTATCGATTGGCCATGTGCGCGCGGCGGTCGGGATCGAGATCGGCAAGCGCCACCAGCTCGGCCTGGGGCAGCTCATCGAAGTTTCTGGCGAGGTTGGGACCCCAGTAGCCGCAGCCGATCACGCCTACGCGCGTCGGCGGGTGCCCATCCGGCGCAGCGCTCTTCAGAGCAACGCGCGGTGCTTCGCTCGATGCCTCAGACATGACGACCTCTCGTTTGCTTGTCGATGTGCCGCGCAGGCGCTTGGCGAGGCGCCGTGGCTGGCGCTAGAAGCGATCGCGGCTCCGCAGCACGGCCATGGGCGTCCGAGCCAGGATGCTCAAGTCGAGAAGCAGCGACCGCCGCTCGACGTACTCCAGATCGAGACGAATCATGTCCTCGAAGTCGGCCGTTCCGCGCCCGTCCACCTGCCACAGGCCCGTGATGCCCGGACGAACCGCCTGGCGCCCAATATGCCGCGCCTCGTACCAAGCAGTCTCGTACGGCAGCGCCGGCCGCGGTCCCACCAGGCTCATGTCGCCGCGCAGGACGTTCCACAGCTGGGGCAGCTCGTCGAGCCCCGAGGCTCGCAGGAATCGCCCGACCCGCGTGACCCGCGGGTCGTGGTCCATCGGCACCCATGGCTCGCCGTGGCGCACCAGACGCCGCACATGGCGCCGGTGCGCTGCGTCGTCGGCCCCGGCGGACATGGATCGCAGCTTCAGCATGTGGAACGCCGCACCGCGCCGCCCGATGCGCTCCTGGCGGAAAAGCACCGGGCCGGGCGAGTCCAGCCGAACCGCTAGCGCGCAGGCCGCCAGCAGCGGCAGCGCCAGCACGAGCAGCATCGCCGCGACGACGACGTCCAGGGCTCGCCCGGCGACCGGGTACCACTCCGCTACCGATGCTTGCGATGCCGTCGTCATTGACTCGTCAGCAAGGTTACCCGCTAGCCGCTCGGCGCACTAGTCCGGCTGGACTTCGGCGCGGGAGCGCCGCAGTCGCCGCCGGACCGCGGAGCCTGGCCCCTAGTCGAAGGGCTCCACGAAAACCGGCTCGGGACCATAGGGCACGTGAGTCAGACCGTCCTCCTTACCGTCCGCGTTGTCGCGCACCACATGGCTGGCGCCGGTCACCCGCGTCCGCCGCGCTCCGGGCGTCCGCAGCTCGATGTGCGCCACCGAGCCGTCCGATGTCCAGGCGACGGCAACTCGGTGGGAGCCGCGCCAGAACCAGTAGACCTCGCCCGGCGCCTCGGTGTCGCGCACCGGCGAGGCGGGCGTCACGCCGCTCAGCTTGCTGGCAGTCAGCGCGTACGCGGCGTAGGCGGGCTTGCGGGCAAGGTCTCGGTCCAGCAGACCGCGCGCCGGGTCGTCGGTGCCGGCGACGTCGTCGAGCTGGAACCAGATGACGGTCTTCAGCTCGGCCGCGATCGCCCGCGCGTGCAGCTGCGCCACGTACCAGGCTTGCTCCTCGGCCGTCGTAGGCGGATATGGCGGTGACGCGTCGCTCCACGAGCCCGCTTCGGTGAGCAACATCGGTGGCTCGAGGCCGTACCGCGCGAGCTTGTCCTTGATCGCCGCCGTCTTGCCGATGACCCCGACTCCGTACGCCTGCCATCGCGGCGCGAAGAGCGGATAGTAGTGGAAGTTCATCACGTCGAAGTACGGCCCGCCCCCCGCTTTGAGGACGTCGTCGATGAACTCCGGGTTGAAGAATCCCTCGACCTCGTCCTCCGACACGAAGGCGTCGTACGCCACGCCGCCGAAGACGACGATTGCCTCCGGGCTGGCGAGCTTCACGGCCGGATAGACACGCCTGAGCATCCTCGCGTACTCGGCGCCTTCGTAGCCCCAATAGCCCCACCCACGTCCGTCTGCGGCGAGTGTCGCATCGACGTTGTCGGGCTCGTTGTACAGCTCCCAGAACCGGACCCGCGGGCTGCCGGGGGCATCACGATAGCCGTCGCCGTCATAGCGCTCCACCGCGGCGGCAACGAACTGCGCCAAGGCGTCGAGATCGGTGGGCGGGCCACCCGGGTACTCGGCCACCCAGCGCGGATTGCCCTGGATCTCCGCTATCACGCGCAGTCCTTGTTGAGTCCCCGACAGCAGCAGCTCGTCGTACAGCGACCAGTCGTACGTCGGCGGCCGCGTGCGCTCGCGCTCGATCTCGTCCCAGAATACGAACGTCCGCCACCAGTCGGCGCCCAGCGCCCGCGCTTGCTGCACCATGCCGGGATCGCGGAAGCGATCCTCCGAGATCTGCAGTCCGAACACCCCGCGCAAGTCGCCGACGGGCCCTCTGGCGCAGACCGGCAGGTAGATCGGGGAGTCGGCGGTAGAGCGATCGTCTACGGCTTGGTCGGCCCGAGGCGCCCGGGCACCTGCCGTCGCGGCGGATCGAGTCTCCGCGTCCGCCGGCCGGCCGGGGAGCATCGCCGACGCCACCACTGACGCGAGCACGGCGAGTGCCGCTGCCGCGGTCGCCTTCGTGACTGCTCCGTCCGGGGTGGGGATCAGGCGGGTCATGGTCGGTTAATATATCTCTAACCGCGGCGAGTGCGCAAGTCGCGCGCGCGGCTCGCCGACCGCTCCACGAGGTCGGCGTAGCGGTCGTGCATCTTGCTGCCGCCGTACCTCGCGTTGAACTGCCGATCGGCTTCCTCCACCATTTCGCGACGCCGTTCGGGGTCGCCGAGCACCTCGCCGAGGGCCCGGGCAAGGTCGCGCGCGTCGCCGGCGCGGAAGTACTGAATCGCCCGGCCATCGAAGTACTCCTCGACCGCCGGCGTTCTAGCGGCGACCGCCGGCACTCCCACCGCCACGTACTCGAGGAGCTTGGTCGGCACCACGAGGTCGGTGAATTCGTCCCGGCGATTCGCGACGACGCCCACATCGGCACGCCGGATGCGCTCCGCGACCGCGTCCACCGCCACGCGGCCTGTGAAGGCGACGCGATCGTCGATGCCTAGCGACTCGGCCTCGCGCTCCAGGCGCGGCCGTTCCTCGCCGTCGCCGACGATGTCCAGCCGCACGCCGGGCAGCTCAGCCACGGCCGTCAGCAGCAGGTCGAACCCGTAGCGCTCGACCAGCGTGCCGTGGCTGACCGCGGTCGGCGCCCGGCCGCCGGATCCATCAGGCTCGGGCGCCGCCGCGACCCGCGCGAACAGCTGGGGGTCCGGCGTGTTCATCACGACCGTGAACTTGTCGGGCGGGGACCCGCGATCGACGTAACGGTCCAGACACGGGCGGCTGACCGCGATGCAGGCGTCGGCGAAGTCGACGGCCAGGCGCTCCGTCGCCGCCAGCAACCTGGGCAGTGGGTGCGACAGCGGGACGCCGAACTTCGAGGCATAAAGCTCAGGCATGACCTCGTGCAGGTCTAGTAACACGCTCGCGCCGGCCAGCTTGGGCGCCAGTGCGGCGAACACGAGCGCGTCCGGCATGGTGTTCACCTGCACCAGGTCGTAGCGCCGCCGCAAGTGGAGCGCGGCCACGGTGGCCGCGGCGGAGGCGCCGAACGCGCCGTACTCGAGCAAATAGCGTCCCGAGCTGGCCCGCCGGTGGCCGATCGGCAGGCGCACGACCCGCGCCCCGGCCACGGTCTCGCGAGCATCTTGACCGGGCTCGCGCAGGCACACCACGTCCACCTCGTGGCCGCGAGACACCAGGGCGGTCACCTCGCGCCTGACCCGCGGGTCCGCCGGGAAGTAGCCGTGGCGGACGATCAGCACTCGAAGCGGCCGCTCGGCGAACGGCAGCGCCTCGGTAGTCGGTGCCGGCCCGTCAGCGTGGCGGCGCATGCCTCGCCTCGGCGGCTCTCGCCAGCTCCTCGTACACCTCCAGGACGCGTGCCGCCATCGCGTCGGCGCCGAAGCGCGCCGCCCTGGCGCGCCCGTCAACCGGACCGTGCGCCAGCGCCCGGTTGATACCGGCGGCGAGCGCGGCCGGGGTGGGCGCGGCGACCGTGCAACCGTCCACGCCGTCGAGCAGCTCAGGCACGTCCCCGACGGCCGTGCTGACCACAGGCACGTCGCACGCCAGGGCCTCCTTCACGACCATCGGCGCGCCCTCGCGCCTCGATGTCAGCAGCAGGCAGTCGGCGGCCTGCAGGTGTGTCGCGACCTCCTCGTGCGGGCGGCCCGAAACGACGTGCAGCACAACATCCCCGCCGCTGCCGCCGGCTCCAGTGCCTGCTCCCCGCACGGTGTCAACCGCCGCGCGGGCCAGCCCGAGGCGCTTCTCGGGGCGGTCGGCGCCGATCCAAGCAACGATCTGGCGCTCCTGCGGCAGCCCCAGAGCGCGCCGGGCCCCATCGCGCCCGCATGGCCGGAACAGATCGAGATCGATGCCCATTGGCACGACCCTGCTCTGGGCAATGCCGAGGTGCTCCGCCATCTCTTCGCTCACCACGATGGTGTCGTCGGCGAGCCTCGACACCCAGCGAGACAACGGCGCCTGCCAGCCGTCGAACACCTCCACTCCGTGGTGAGTGACGAGCAGGGGCACCCTACTTGGCGCCGCGCCGGTCCGCACCGCGCCGGCGAGAACCGCGGCGAGCCCCGTCAGCACGTAGTGGGCGTGCAGCAGGTCGTAATCCGCGGTCGCGAGTGCGCGGCGGATCCGGCCGACGGCTTCCAGGTAGCGGCGCTTCCCGTCGGCGCCGTCGATCGCGAGCACCGAGACGTCGACGCCTCTACGCCGCAACGCACGCACCTGATCCCGGACGAACACGCCGAGGCCCGGGTCGTCAGGGCGAGGCCACATGTTGGTGGCGACGAGCACGCGCACGTCTAGCGCGCTCCCATCGCGCAGGCGCCCTGGCGGGCCGGGCGTGCTCCGGCGCTCCCCGTGGTCGCGGGCGACACCCTCCCGACCGTCGCGGCACTCAGCGGCTCACCGTCGTCGGGCTCGCGCCCCGAATCGCCGGCCGCCCCACGCCGCGCCAGGGCCCACGTCAAGCCCGCCCAGCCCCAGAACGGCACCGCCACCAGGGGATCCTCGAGCACAGGCGCGAAGAAGCCGAGGACGATCACGGCCACCCACGCCATCCAGCCACCGATGCCGAGGCCGCGCGAGAGCGCGCGGTGGGCGCTCCGCGCTCTGAGATGGACGCCCGCGGCCGCCACCATCGCCCACGCGTAGGCCAGGCTGCCCAGGATCCCGAACTCGGTGAGCAGGCGCGACCAGAAAACGTCAAGCGGATGGTACTCGCCGCGCAGCGGAAGGAACCGGTACTGCTCGTAGACCGGGCTGAGGTAAGTCATCGCCACCTGGCCGCCGAAGCGCCCTGGCCCCGTGCCGAGCCAGAGGTGATCGCGCCAGACCTCCAGGCTCTTCAGCAGCACGTACACGCGATACTCGCCCCTGTAGCCCCAGTCGCGATAGCCCATGACATAGGCGCGCAGTCCCTCGACCACGCCCGCGCTGCGCCGCACGATCTCCTCGCGCAGAAGCGGTGATGCCAGGTACACCGCCGCCGTCGCCAGCACCAGCAGCAGCGCGATCACGGCCGCGAGGCGCCACAGTCGTCGCGAGCGCATGACGTACGCCCCGGCAGGCAGCGCGGCGGCGGTCGCCAGCCATGACTCGCGCGAGGCCGAAACCACGAGGCCGGCGAGGCAGGCGGCAGCGGCATACGCCATGCGCCGCGACTTGATCCCCGTGTACGCGAGGGCAAGCCCCAGCGCGAGAAGGCCCCCGAGAACGCAGAGGTGGCCGAGCGAGTTGTGGTTCAGCATCAGCGAGGGCGCCTTGCCGCCTTGCCACAGGGCGTAGTAGGCGGCTCGGCCCGTCAACGCGTAGATCGGCAGCCCGCCGATGCGCTGCGCGACGCCGATCGCAGCCAGCGCGACGATCAGGCTGAGCACTAGCGCGACGCCGCGCTCGGCTTCCCGGAGCGAGAAGCGCGCCCGGGCGAAGATCTCGAACGCCAGCAACCCCTTCAGGAGCGACATCGTCCCGAGAGCGGCGACGATCAGCGGCACGCCGCGCAGCGCGGCCGACACTGCTCCGACGGCGACGAACGCGGCGATCGGCGCGTCGAGCGGAGTGCGGCGCGCGCGACCCGTCACCGCGAACCGCAAGGCGATTCCGAGCACGCCGGCGACGATCAGCACCTCGTCCCCGTACTGGGCAAGCTCGAGACCTAGCCCGACCAACCAGTCCTGTAGCAGCACCAGCACGATCAGCGCGCCGGCCACCAAGTCCAGCCGCAGGGCCGCTGCCGCGGACGCGATCGCCACCGCCACGAGCACCGCGACCGCCGCGCCGGGCGCGAGTGCCAGCACGCCCATCACCGCCCCGACGGCAACGGCGAGCGCCAGCAACCCCCGGGCGTGGCTCGGATCGCCGAATAGATCGTGCCAGCCCATCGGGCCGCGGCTCCCGCTCACGATAAGGCCTTGGCGCGGCCGACCAGGGGCGCCAAGGTCCGACGATCGAGCGCGACGACGGCGAGGGCATACACGACCGCAGTCAGCACGGCCGGCGCGGAGCCGATGCGCGTTGCCGCCACCGCGACGAAGAGCAGCACCAGCGAGCGCAGCAGCGACGGAGCCACGGGCAACAGCGGCAACCCGTACAGGTGCCTTGCCGCGACCACGGGGATCAGCAACGTCAGCAGCGATCCTACAGCCAGCCCGGCCGCCGCGCCGGCGGCGCCGTGCTGCGGCACCCACCACAGCCACGCCGCGCCGCTGGCGAGCAGCCCGAGCACGCCCGCCACGTTGGGCACCACCACTGCCCGGGCGCTCGAGAGCGCGACTATCGCGGGCACCGCCAGGCCGAGCATCCAGGCGCTGGCGACCGCGCCGTCGAGCGCGGGGCGCGCCGCTGCGAACTCCGGACCGTACAGCCGGGTCAGCAGCTCCGGTCCGGCAACGATGAGGCCGCCCGAGACCGCGCCGACGGCCGTCACCGACGCCGCCAGCGTCGCGCTCAAGTGGCTACGAAAGGCGTCGTCGTCAGCCCGGCCGAACGCCCCGGCCATCGACGGAAAGAGCGCCAGCTCGATCGCGCGGGGCACCAGCAGCACGGCGGCGACGAAGGCCATCGCCGCCTGCAGCAGCCCCACCTCGGCGGCCGGCCATGCTGCACCCGTGGCGAGCACGGCCAGGTGAACGCGGGCCATGGCCGCCGCGCTGCCGATCCAGGCAATGACCGCGTAGCGCCCCATCGTCAGCTCATCGCGCGCCGCCTCGGGCGGGGACGCGAGGCGTGCGTCCGCCGCCGGCTCCGCCCCGCGGGACGCCGCGGCACCGGCGCGCGACGGCGCGCCCTGTGCGGCGCGATCGCGGAGCAGCAACCACACCGCCAGCATCACGAACACAGCGTTGGCGGCGAGGAACGGCGCGAGCAGCGCCCCCGCGCCGTGCATCCAGCTCGGTGGCTCCCGCATCGCCCATCCGACCAGTGCAACCAGGGCAGCCAGGAACGCAGCGCCGCCGACCACCTCCGTCAGCGCATAGCCTCGGACGCGCCCCGTGCCGTAGAGGCCGGCCTTGAGCGCCAGGTAGCCGCTCTGCAGCGCGATCAAGGCGACGGTCGCACCGACGAGAGCTTCGGGCATGTGCACATAGCCCGCCCACCAGCTCGACGAGAGCAGGGCGGCAGAGGCGACCACGCAGCCAAGCGCGACCCCCAAGCCGATGCCGCGCCGCAGGGCCGCCTGCGCCGCGTCGGTCCGGCCGGCTGCCCGGAGCGCCGCCGCAAAGCGTGTAGTCGCCGGCGCCAGGCCGGCGGTCGCCAGCTGCGCGGCGCCCAGCCCCACTGCCAGCGCGAGCCCGGCGTGCCCCAGGACCTCGTCGCCGAGGAACCGCCCCACGGCGACGTTGTAGAGCGCAGCGCTGCCACCCACGATCGTGATGGCCGCAAGGCTGAGCAAGGTGTCGCGAGCAAGTTGCGTGCGGCCGTCCGTCCGGCGGTCGCCGCTCATTCCCCGTCCGAGGTCGGTTCCGGTCGACTCCCGGCTCGCGCGCCGTAGGCGAGCACCAGCACGGCTCCGCCAAGAGCGCCCACCGCGAGAGCGGCGAGCACGCCGTAGGCCAACGCCGACAGATCCATGCCTTCCGGCACGGTCGCGGCCGCCGCCACGCGCAGCTCAGGGCGCGACGTCTCGCGCGCAACGTCGAGCTCGTCCGACTTGCGCGCCAGCGTCATGTACCGCTCCTCCGCCAGCTGGCGCGCGCGCTCCAGGCGCGCCAGGGACGCCTTTTCGCGCTCGAGCTCCGCGGTGCGCTGCGCGAGCTGCTCCGGCATCGAGGCGATCTCCTCGTCGAGGCTCCGGCGACTCGCGGCGACGAGCGCTTCGAGCCCGTCGAGATCGCTGGGACCGACCCGCACGTCGAGCCCCCCAGCGGCCATGTCGAGGTCGATCGGGGCCCCGGAGCCAGACGTCAGCGCGTTGAGCTGCAGAGTCAGCGCCGCGACGCGATCAGCCAAGTCGGCGTCCGCCGTCCCTAGCGCCCGTTGGCGCAGCGCCGCCAAGTCGCGCTCGACCGCCGTCAGCTTGTCGACCGCCTCGAGGAGGCGCCTCTGGCGCGCCCCGAGGTTGGACACCTCGGCCTCCAGCGCAGGCAGTGGGCTGGTCGAATGGAACTCGTTGAGCTCGTCCTCGGCGGCTGCGAGCGCATCCTCCGCCTCGAGCCGGGCCGCCTTCACCGGGTGATCCTCGCCCGCGGCTCCGAACACGTCGGCCATCTGCTCGCTGAATGCCTCGGCCCAAAGATTGGCCAGGCTGGCCGCCGCCTCCGGCGACTTCGCCCGCGCCCGGATCACGAGCAGCGCGCCGTCGGCCATCGCCTCGACGTCGACCAGCCGCAGAAGCGCCTCGGGCTCCGGGACGGTCTCCCACGTCCCCTCGAGCCTGGCGGCTACGGTCTCGGCCAACGCCGGCGTGCGGGCTAGCTCGCCGTAAGTGCGCAGCGAGTTGACTTGATAGGGGAAGGCGGGGTTCGACTCAGGCGCGGCGAAGCGCTCGTCGAACTGGAGCACGGTCTCGGGCTTGGCGACGGCGACGTACGCCTCGGAGGCGTACCGGTAGGGGTCGGCGAGGGTGATGCCCGCCGCGACGAGGACGGCAACCGCCGTGGTGAGGGCGATGATCCGCCAGCCGCTGAGGAGCCGCCTCGCCACGGGGCGCCACTCCATTGCGTCATCCATGCCCCGGGATTGTGGCGACGCGGTGCGCGCACGTCAAACCAGTGAGCCGAGTCCGTCGGAGTTCTGAGGCGCCCGCAAACCACGCCCACGCGGCGTGCCCTCAGTCCGACCGCCGCGCCTGTTCGGCGCATGACGCGCGAAGCGGTCCGCGTCCGGCCGGCAAACGCTTGCCGACCGCCGCGCGGCCGGTGCTCGGAAGCTCCCTCGGCAAGGACAGGGCGGTCGACGCCTCGCCTCCGAGAACCATGTCGGTCGCGTACCGCGGGGTGATGCGGTGCCCGTCCGACCACGGCGCCTTCTGCGCATGCTGCCCGGCGATCCCCACGACCGACCACCATTGCCCGCGCTCGAGCCATGGCCGCCTGGCACCGGTCGCCGTGCGAATCGTGATCCTGGCAGGGCCGCTGCCGTCGTCGAGAGTGAAGGCAGCGCTGGACCAGTCGGTGACGCGGCCCGTCACCCGCACCAGCCGCCCTTCCATGGACTCCACGTCGACGCCCGTGGCCACTCCGACCGGCGCCACGGGGACGCCGTCCGACCGACGCCACAGGTCGGCGGCATGCTCGATCGTCAGCTGCCGCTCGCCGTGGTAGTCGCGCAACACGCCTGTCGCCACCACGACGTCGCCTTCGAGGAGGTCCGGCAGCGCTCCGTTGCGCTCGCCCAGGTAGACGCGGATGCCGCCGTCCTCGTCGCCCACATACGCCTCGCGCGCTCCGAACACCCCCGGCGGCGCGGTCACGCGCCCCTCGACGCGCACGCGCGCGCCTGCTCTCAGGCCGCGGACCGCAGAGAGCGGCACGGCTCGCGCCGGCGCCGTCGGGCGGGGCGCTCGATCAGCGCCGTTGCGGCCCTCTGCGCCGGTGCCGCGCGCCGCCTCGGGCGGGGCCACGTTGCGCGCGCCGGGGCTCGGCGGCGCCCCCGCCAGCCATGGGCCCGTGCCGTCAGGCACCCGCGCCAGCGACAGGTCGTAGCCGGGGCTCGTCGCCCACGTCACGGAGTCGGTGTCGACGCCGTCCGCTCTCTGGAGCGTCAAGACATCGCCGCTGTTGCCGAGGATCAGTCCCGAGTCGCGGCGGTAGAGAACAAGGTAGCCACCGGGCGGGATGGCCGCGCCGTCCGGCAATCGGCATGTCCACTCGTCGTCACCGCGCACGATCCGCCACCCGGTCAGATCGGCCCGGAAGCCCGACAGGTTCCGCAGCTCGAGCCATTCGTCCTCGTGGTCGGCCGCCCCGTCACCGTCCCAGTCGATGCCGCGCGGTGCCGGAAGCACCTCGTTCAGCATCACCTTCGGCGGTCCGACGTGTCTCTCGCCCGCCCTGCCCGGCGATGGCGCCGGCTGCACCCACCAGTCGGCGGCGCTGTCGGTGTCGATGTCCGCCGGAATGCGCTCAACGGATTGACCCGGCTTGCCAATCGGCACCGCCGGGTCGAAGGCGTCGATGTTGCGCCCGTAGCTGACCTCGTCGACGACCTGGCCGGTTGGCCCACGCAGCCGCACGACGTCGCCGCGGTTCGCCAGGCCATTGCCGATGGCGCCGTCTTGGACCGTCACATGCGGCGCCCCCTCAACGACTGGCTGCGCTCCGGACGAAGCGACCACGACCACGTAGCCGTGCGGCGGCACCAGTGCGTCCGGCAGCGCGTCCCAATCGGAGCGATCCCCGATCAGCCAGCCCGACAGGAACGCCGGCTGGCTCGTCCTGTTGTAGATCTCGACCCACTCGCCGCCGGCGTCGTTGCCGGGCAGCAGCGGGTCGAACATCACCTCAGTCAGGAGGTACGGCAGATGGAGGGGCGCTGCCTCCCCCGTGGGCGTGGCATCGGGCTCCGGCGAGGTCGTCCCTGACCCCGGCGACGGCGTCCCCGTGCCGGATCCGGGCGGCTCGGTCGTCGCGCTAGCGCCGGCCCCCGGCGTGAGGCTGGGGCTTGCGCCCGGCGACGCTGCGCCCGTCGCGCCCGACGTGGGCGACGCGTGCGGCGCGGTGGCGCTCGGCGACTCCACCGTGGGCGGCGCACCGCCCGGCGTGTTCGAGCTGCCCGGCGACGGCGGCAGCGTGTCCGTCCACGGTCCCGTGCCGTCGCCTAGACGCGAGACGCTGACGTCGGGATCCGACCCGTTGTACTCGGCGTGGTCGACTTCCGCTCCGTCGGGGCGCAGCAAGCGCACCGCGTCGCCCCCGTTGTTCAGCGACAGGCCGGTGTCCTTCTTGAACAGCAGCAGGAACCCGCCCGGGGCCACCACCGCGTCCGCGGCGATGGCGAACGGATCGGAGCCACCATCCTCCAGGTCGTCCAGTTGCCACCCACGTAGGTTAATAGCGGTCGGCCCGGAGTTGTAGATCTCGATCCACTCGTCGTCGGCGGTCGCCTCGCCATCGCCGTCCCAGTCGATCTCCCGCGGCGCCGGCAGGTACTCGTTGAGCACCGGTGCGGCGCCGGGGCCGACCGTCGGCGGCGGGGCAGCCGTCGGCGGCTCGGTCGGCCGCTCCATGCTCGCCCCTCGCCCCGGTGACGGCGACGGCTGGTCGACCCAGTCGGCGGCCGTGTCGGTGTCGGCCCCGGCGGGCACCCGCTCGAGGCTGTGCCCGCCCCCGACGCCAGCAGCGGGCGGATTGAGCACTTCGGCGTCGTCGCCGTAGCTCATCGCGTCCACCACCGTGTCGTC
>JBJYWW010000001.1:0-11563 GCA_046259645.1 Anaerolineae bacterium | reverse complement strand
GGCGGTGGGGCTCTATGATCCGGCGACAATGGATCGGGTGGGCACATCCGACGGCGCCGACAGGGCCGTCCTCAATGTGCTCCTAACGATCGAGGCCCCGTCCGGGGCGCGGCCGTAGCCGTATCCCGGACGGGGCCCGTTGGCGCCTCCGCCCTACTGCGCGGCGTTCCTGTGCGCGATTGGCAGGTGGATGATCTCCGGGAACCTCTGCCAGAGCACGGGGATCTGGATCAGGTTCGGAGCCCCGGCGGGGCCGATCGACAGCAATCCGAGCGCCGGGCCGTACTCACCCGCGAGTCGGCTGGTGTCGACGCAGATCTCCATGTCGATCGTCTCGCCGGCGACCGCTTCCTCTGGCGCGCCGGTCGCGTACAGCGGCCCCACGGTCACCGCCTCGATGCGCAGATCGAAGGTGGTCGGCTCCTCGCTCACCTGGTAGCCGTGAACCCAGATCTGGTAGTCGCCGGCGGCCGGGCTATCGATCGATACCACTGCCTCCGCGTCTTGGGACGTCGCGTAGTCGAGTAGCTCGAGCGGGAATGAGAACTCGCCGTCGTCGTTGGCGTCGTACATCACCAGCACGAGCAGGATGTCGCTCGGGTCGGCGCTCAGCGTGACCGTCAGCCGCGGCGAGTCCTGCTCGAAGCTCAGGTCGTGCTTGAAGCTGGCCGACGACGGGTCCTCCTGGTCATCCTGGACTGCCGGCTGGTCTCGTATGGTCTGAGCCGGCGACGGGCCGTAGCCCACCGCGCTGAAGCCCGGCAGGTCCATCTGCGACGTCATCGAGAACGGGACGCACTCGTCGCCGACGATCAAGGCGGCCCGCCGCGAGACCTCGACCGAGCTGACGGTCGTCTCGAACGGCATCGCGAACTGCGAGCCGCTGAACAGCACGTTGTGCAGCATGACCTCGTGCAAGCCAGCGCCCGCCTCGGCTATCAGCCAGTCCTCGTTGCCGCCGGACGAGGTGTCGAACGGCCATGTACTCCCGGTCACCAGGTACGGGCTCCGAACCAGGTGATCGAGCGTGTACGGGCCGTACCAGGCCGGATCCGAGTGGTCCTCGGCGATGTTGCCAGGGTCGAACTCATCGCTGTAGCGGTCCGACCGCGGACCCAGGACACGCGTGTCGATGTCCGATTGCCGCTCGGAAGCGTCGTCCCACACCGTCCGGAACAGCCAGAACGTGTTGTCGTCCGGATCCGAGACCGCGTCGGCGAAGAAGAACCGCCAGTCGCCCGACTCCGGGCGCCAGTCCCACTGGAACGCGCCGAGAACCGAGCCGTTGCTGTACGGCGCGTCGGCGTCATCGGCCGCGTCGCCGCCGAAGACGAGGCTGCCCTGCCAGTCGTAGGTGGCGGCGATGTTGGCGTTGACCGGGATCACCGTGCGGAGCTGCGGCAGCTCGTAGCCGCCGGGAAGGTCGGTAGGCTGGTCGCCCTCGAGCCGCTCGTAGTCCACGAAGATAGCACCTTCGTAGGCGCCGAACGCCGCTCCCTCCGGCACGCTGAGCGTGGCGTCAACCGCCACCTCGCCGCCGGCGGGGATCACAATGGAGTCGTCGGAGAGCGCGAGCCACGCCCAGTCGTCGTGGGCATAGAAGTCGTAGAGCAGGCTCACGGTGGTGTTCGTCACCGCCTGCGAGCTCGCCGTGTTCCACAACGCTACGTGCAAGCCGTCGGCCCATCGCTCGAGTGGGTGGTGCACCGGCACCTGTCGATGGTTGCGATCATAGGTGTCCGAGCTGAGGCGCATGAACTCGTACTGGTCCAGCTCGGTGTCGGCGTAGACGACCGGTCCGGCGCCGTCGAGGCCCTGCCCGATGAAGTCGCGCGGCCACATTCGGGCCTGAACCTGCTCACCGTCGACCAGGCGCCCGGTGATCTGCACGCCCGGCTCGTTGTCGATCATCACGGCCGGGATGTTGATCCCGGTGGAGTCGCCGCCCATGGCCGTCTTCGGCCGGTTGTCGGTGTACATGACGACGCCGATGGCGCCCGCTGCCTGCGCATTGAGCAGCTTCTCGCTAAAGTAGCACGTGCCGCGCGCGATCAGCGCCAGCTTGCCCGACGGGTCGCCGAAGACCGGGTCGTCGTTGCAGCCGCGGCCGAACCACACCAGCTCGTTCTCGATCGCCTCCTTCAGCGGAGGCGCGATCGCCGACTCGAGCGCGTTCAGCTCCGGCTCCCACTCGCCCCCCGCGAAGAACTGGACGGCCGCGCTGGTCAGCGCGCGATGGTTCACGACGCCGTTGCCGTTCGCGTCGTGCCACAGCTCGCCGTCTCCGTTGATGTCCGTGTGCTGCAGTATCCCCATGCCGACCACGTTGTCCGAGACATAGTCGCCGTCGACATCGAACTCGCGGAGCGGGTACCGCGCGCGTGCCACCATCAGCTCCGTGCCGACGGGGATCTGCTCCCTGTCGAGGGGCTTCACGTAGTCAGGTATGGGCGAGGGCTCCGACTGCTCTAGGCGGTTGGTGATGATCGTGTCTTCGACCGAGCCGATGCGGCGCAGCGTGCCTGTCGACAGCGTGACCGTGATGGGCTCGCCGCTCGGATTGGTCAGCGTGATCGCGGTGGTGTCCTGCGCGCCGGGCGCCATGAGCTTGGCGAACGCGGGGTACGCCGTGGCGCGGTAATAGCCCGGGGTCCACTCGGACGGCATCGCCTGCACGCCGTGCACGCCGGCTGCCAAGCGCACCGAGTCACCGACGTCGACGACGCCGGCACCCTCGGTGAAAACATCGTAACCGGCGTACCGCGCGCCGGCCATCAGAATGGACCGCGCTTCCGCCCACGTCGGCCAGTCGCCGGTGCGTTCCTTGTAGCTCTCGTAAACCAGCGCCATGGAGCCGGCGGCCACCGGGCCCGAGCGGCTCGTCCCGCCCCACGTGCCGTTGGCGTGCGCGCCGTCAGGTGCGAAGTTGATCGGGACCGCGCCGGCGCCGGAGTTGCCGTTGGCCGCGACGCTAGGTCCATGGCGCCCGTCGGCGCCCGGTCCCCGATTCGAGAACGGCGTTATGTCTCCGAACGTGATCTGCGTCGTGTCGGTGATGGACTCGGCGCCGGTGGAGCCCATCTGCGTCGACGCCGCGATGCCCATCCCGACGGACGGAATCGGCGGCAGGTTCGTGCCGTAGCCCGGCCCGCCGTTGCCGGTGCCGGTCAAGAACGACTGATCCGGGGCGAACGTGCGGATGTAGTAGTCGAGGAAGCGTGAGTCGGCGTCCCAGCCGTCGTTGTCGGCATCCGAGAAGGCATAGCTGTTGGACGTGATCTGGATGTCGTCCTCTGGCCCGTCGACGTCGTGCCCGAACACGCCGTAGCGCCAGCTGGACCTGAAGATCACCGTGCTCGGCCCGTCATACACGGAGCCGATGGAGACGAGCTCCGCCTCGGGCGCGATGCCCAGGTCGACGCTGACGGGGCGGCCGTCGTCGGGCAGGTCGCGGAACTCCAACCGTTGGTCGTCCGGCACGCCGAGGCGGCCCTGCGACACGATGTTCGACGCGCACAAGGTGCCGTGATCGCCCTCGGCGCGCAGGAAGCCGATGAACCGGCCGGCCGGCGGGATGTCCTCCTCGAGGCCCCACACCCAGCTAGCCGGGAAGGGCTGCTCGCCGTCCGAGATCCAGTACAGCAAGCCGCCAGTGAGGTCCGCGATGCCATCCTCGTCGATGTCGCGGAGCGCCAGAGGGTCGGTCTTCGTCGTCGGCTTCTCGTCGGAGAAGTCGCGGTCGCCGTCGATGTCGACATAGACCGTGTCGTACAAGCCGGCCTCGGCCTCGTCGACGAGCAGCACCCCGGCGTACTCGCCGACGATGCCGTGCTCGGCGTCGGCGCCGTTGGCCATCAACACGGGATCAGGGTGGTGCCCGTACCGCACCTCGCCCGACAGCGACGTGCCGGGCACGACGAAGTCACAGGTCGGATCCAGCAGCCTCGTGGGCTCGTCGTCGGTGGCGTCGGCCGGCACGACGAGGGGCTGCGCGCACATGGTGTACGCCGTCGTGCCCTCGATCTCGACGCTCGCCACCTCGGACGTCTGGTACAGCTCGATCACGCCGCTCTCGCCCAGCCTGGTGCTGGGCGATTCGCCCTCGGGCAGGTCGGCGTCGACGATGCGGAGGTACGTCGAGTACGGGTCGAACACCTGCGGCCAGCCTGCGTAGGTGTGGCCCTCGGGCAGGACGGCCCATGTCCCCTGCAGATCGGCGTGGCTGAAGTCCACGGCGAAGTCGAGCACCCCGACCTTCACGCCGGCGCCGCGATAGCCCATCGACCAGGCCTCTTGCGCCTCATGCCCCTTTCCGACCTCGAACCAGTCGTCGGGTCGCGGATCGTCGGCCACTCCCTGCGTGCTCGCGCCGTGCCGGCTGTCACCAGCGGTCGGAGCCTCAGCGCGCCACGGTGGGGCCGAGTCGATGGCCTGGTGCCGGGCCAGCGCGGCTACCCCGTCCGCGCTGGCGAGGAACTCGATGGGCGAGACCCGGTCGACCATCAAGTCTGGGTCGCCGGTGTCGACGCTCACCACACCCGGCAGCCCGGCGATCGCCAAGACGTCGCCCAGGCGGACGCGAGCCACGGCAACGTGCTCGCCGGCCGGCCACCTGAAGTGGTGCACGAACTCGCTATACGGAGCGAGGTCCAGCTCGCCGGCCGATTGCACGACGATGTACGTCTCGTCCTCCGGTCGCGAGCTCGGCTCGACCGGCAGCGCGCCGTCGCGGCGGAGTGCGTCGGATGCCTGAAGCAGTCCCGCCTGCGCCAGCACGTCCCGCAGCGCGCTCTCGATCTTGTCATCAGGCTCGGCCCGGGCGAGGTCGGCCAGCAGGGCGCTCGCCGACGGAGCGTCGCCAGCCTCGCCCTCGAGCGCCTCGCTCGTCAGGTTCATGGCGGCCGCCGGCACCGCCCACACGGCTAGCCACACCAACGCAACCGCTGCCAAGAAGAAGAACACCGTGCGACGCAGCACAAGCCACCTCCTGTGTGCACTCGGCCGAGCGCCTCGACAGCCGGCGATCGGCGCCCTCATCGTATGCCCGCTCCCGCGGTCGGACCGCGTCGGCCGGCGACTGAGCCACCGGTCGGGCGCCCGTCCGTGGACAGGCGCCCCGCCGCGACAGACGCGGTGCGACGCTCTGCGGCGCGCGGGCCAGAGCTTCCTAGCCATTGCTGACGTCCGCGGCGGCGAGTCGTGACAAGCCGTCGCGATTCCTCCGCGCACGATAGCGCCATGGCCCGGCAGATTCCAGCCGGGCCCGGAGCGTGTCAGGGCGGACGCGGGCCGTGCGCGGGCCGTGCGCGGCCCGTCCGCGGGATAGTGAGTTCCCTACGGATAGAGGTGCTTCTCGAAGAAGGCCGTGATCTCGTTGTAGCAGCGCACCCGGTTCTCGATCTTGAGGACATCGTGGCCCTCGTCCTCGAACAGAAGGTACTCCACTTCCTTGCCCAGCGAGCGCATGTGCTCGACGAGGTCACGCGACTCCGCCTCAACCACGCGCGGGTCGTTCTGGCCCTGAATCACCATCAGCGGGCACTCGACGTTGTCGATATACGTGCGCGGTGACCGCTCGACAAGGAAGTCGCGCGCGGTCGCGGGGTCGGCGATGGCGATCTCGAAGTACGGCTTCCACGTCTCGGGGATGCGGTCCATGAACGTCAGCAGGTCGTACGGACCGAACATGTCCACCGCCGCAGACCACAGCTCCGGGTGCCGCGACGCCAGAGTCAGCGTCATGTAGCCGCCGTACGACCGCCCGACGACGCCGGCGCGGCGCGTGTCGATGCGGGGGTCGTCCGGCAGCACCTCGAGCATCGCGTGCACGTGGTCAAGCCGGTCGTCGCCGCCCCAGTCGCGGTCGACCAGCTTCATGTACTCGAGCCCGTAGCCGGAGCTGCCCCTGACGTTCGGCACGAAGACGGCGAAGCCGCGCAGCGTGAGCAGCTGGATCAGCGGCATCGAGAACCAGGCGAAGTCCGGCCGCTCCTGAGACTGGGGCCCGCCGTGGATGTAGTAGACCACGGGTCGCGGTCCGTCGAAGCCCAGCTCCTGGCTGGGCATGTACAGCCTGGCCGACACTCTCAGACCGTCGAACGACGAGAAAGACGCGTCCTCGCCGGGTGCCAGCAGCTCGGGCGCGATCCCGAGCACCCGCTCCGCCGTGTGCTGCGCTATCTCGCGAGCGCCAGGCTCGGCAGTGTAGAGCTGGGTCGGCGAGGTGGCCGTCGAGAACGACATGGCGTGGCGGTCGGCATCCTCGTCGTATCGCACGGACTCCAGAACGCCGCCATCGAGGGGATCCCAACCGACCAGCACCCGTTCGAGCGCCATCTCGCGCCCGGCAATGTCGAGCCGGCCCTCGTACAGCCACGAGACGCCGTCGATGTTGTACTGGACCGCGTACAAGTCACCGGTCAGCATCTCGGCGTCGACCAGCTCCCCCACGCCGTGGTGCCGTATCCCCGAGACCGCTATCTCGTGGACCGTGCCCGGGTCCCCCAGGTCGATGTACCCAAGCCCGCCGCTGTCGTCGTGAAGCGTCGTGGGCAGCACGAGCCCCTCATCGTCAGGCGTGAAGCTGCATCGCCCGAAGCCGGTGAGTGGCACCTCCTGGCCGATCTCCCGGTCCTCCAGCGCCACGCCGTGCAGCAGCGCGCGCCCCTCCTCGCCCTCGCGCCACAGGTAGAGCACGGTGTCGCCCGCGGTGTAGCCGTCACCAAGGGCAACCATGGTGTTGGCGCGGTTGACGCCCATGACGTAGTTGCCCCACCGGCTCGAGCCCAGCGATCGCATCTCGCCCGTGGCGAGGTTGGCCTGCCACGCCGTGTTCTTCGCCTCGGATCGCGACTCAGCCATGAGATAGACCAAGCCGCGCTCGGCGTCGCAGTGCCCGCAGTGCACGCGCGCATCCTCGAACCGGTCGCCGAATGCCGGCTCCGGGTAGCCGCCGTCGATCGCGACCACCATCGGCTGGTAGTTCTCGTCGCCGTCGTTGTCGAGCATCACCAGCACCTTGCCCAGGTCCGGGAACACGTGAAACGGCTCACCGCCAATGAGATGCGGGTTGTGGAGCGTCACGTCCGGCGGCAGGAGCGGCTCGGGAACGCTACCGCCGTGATCCATGGCGTAGAGGCTCAGCTTGCCGCTCAGGTTGCTGATGAAGAAGAGGCGGTCGCCGACGGCCTGCGGCGACAGGAACTGGCGCGCTGCCAGCAGTGACTCGATGCGGTACATGGTGTCGCGGCTCCTTCAACGGTGCGAGAGGTGGTCTCGCCGGCGCGTCAGTCCCGAGGTACGGGCCTCGCGGAGCCGCAGTATACCAGGGGCGCCACGCGCCCCCCAGCGGGTCATGGCGCCGGGCTCATGATCCGTCGTCGGGCTGCGGCGCTCGCTTCAGGCGCTAGCGCTGGACGAAGGGTAGGCGCAGCGCGAACCGGTTGCCGGCCGACCAGTCCGCCGCGAACACCGCCGAAAGGTAGGCGTGCACAGCCGCGGACTCGACCTGGAGCGCAACCTCGCGGTTGACCTTGCTAGAGACCTCGGAGCCGTTCAGGCTGCCGACGTGAACGATGCCTGCAGCGGCCGGAGCCTGATCAATGCGCTCCACGCCGTCGGCGCCGGTCGCTGCCCCGATGCCGACCAGCACCATCTTGTTGTGGAGGCCCAATCCGGCCGGGTTTCCGAGTCGCGCCTCGAGGTCGAGATCCTCGAAGCGCGCAACAGCGTTCAGCGCATTGACCATCGCGGCGTTCGAATTCCAGTGCTCGCGATCGTCGAAGTAGCTGTCGACCAGGACCCGCACCTGCGCCCCGCGGCGCGCCGCGTCGACGTATGCTTGGACGCGCTGGTTCAGCGCGATGCCGCCCTCGTCGGGGCCGTCGCCCCACCACAGAGGCTCGCGAAGCTGCTCGACAAGCACCTGGTCGCCCGCGCCGGCCCGCGCCACGAGCCCCAGGGGACCGAGCGACGGGTGCAGCGCGTTCTCGGGCGCGGTCACCATCGTGAACGTGAAGCGGCCAGCAGCCCGCAGCGGCTCATCGAAAACGGGCTGGTAGTAGCTTCCGCCGGACTCGCGCGCCGGCGTGAAGTCCACGGGCGGCGCGCCGCGCCGTGGGTCACGCGGCTGGAAGGGCCGCGCATCTACGTGTCGGTCGCTGTCGAGGTCGCCGGCCAGCAGCTCGGCCGCCCAATCGACCACGGGGCGGACATCGGTCGCGACGTAGACGCCGCGGCGCCCGGCGGTGCCATCGGTCGGGTCGTCGACAGGCGCGGCGCCCAGGCTGGGGTTCTCCGACCCGATCAGCACCCACCGGTCGTCGACGACGGCGAGCTTGGCGTGTGCGCTCCTGAAGCGGGCCTGCACATCGCCGCCGGCGTCGTGCCAGTAGACCTCACCGCCGGCCTCGGCGATCAGCGCGAGGCACCAGCGCTCGCCCAAGTCGATGCCGCCCACCGGCGAGCCGTCGACGAGCAGCCGCACGCGGACCCCGCTTCGGGCGCGGTCGGCGAGCAGCTCGGCCAGGTCAGGGTGGTCGAACGTGTAGACAGCCATGTCGACCGACGTCCGCGCCGACGTCAAGTGACGGGTGAGGAACCGCACCAGCGCGTCGGGCGCCACTGCGACCTCCAGGGTGCCGGACCCTGACGCTGTCGATGGAGCGTAGCGCCGCTCGACCTCCCACCCTGGGAACCGGGCTCGCCTGCCGAGTGCGGCGTCGTCTGGATCGGAGGCCCAGTCCGCGGCTGTACCCGTGTCGGGAACGGGCCTCCCGGTGTCGGGCGCGAGCTTGCGCGACAGGACCTGGTGCGCCGAGCCGATCACGCCGGCGGCGTACGGCCCGACGCCGCGCCCGGACCAAGCGTCGTCGGCCGCGTCGACGCCATAGGCCAGCGCGTCCACCACGCGGCGGTCAGGTGACAGCAGCAGCACCTCGTCGCCGCCGTTGGCCAGGGCAGGGCCCCCGCCGGTCGTTGCCAGGAGCGGCGCCGCGGCGTCGGCTCGTGACCACGCCCAGTCGGGCTCGAAGCCGAAGCTGGTCGCGAACGCCTCGGCTTCGCGCGCCAACCAGAGGTAGTCGCCGGCGGCAAGGGCGGCGCCAGACGGGAACGCCGCTGTGCCTTCGCCGTCGGTCACGGTCCAGCGAGACAGGTCCACTCCTGACTCACCGACGTTCCACAGCTGGACCGCCTCGTCGGCGTCGCGCGGCGCGTAGCCGTCATAGAAGACCGCCGACACCAGCACGGAATCGACTTCCGCGGCGGGCACCGGCGCGACCGACGCGGGCGGAGCGGGCGGCGCGACCGACGCGGGCGGAGCGGGCGGCGCGACCGACGCGGGCGGCGCGGGCGTCGCGACCGACGCAAGCGACGCTAGCGCCGCCAGTGCCGGCATCGCGGCGATAACGGCCAGGTCTTGGGCGCGCGCCAACGGCAGGGCTCCGATCTAGGTGGCGCGGACCGCGCGTGTCCACACCTTAGCCTGTTGGCAACGCGAGAGGCACTACCTGCGCGCCGCGGCGGCGCCAACCCAGTGCGAGCGGCGAGGCGCTGGCGCAGGTCCTCGTGCGAGTCTTGTGACTCAGCGGCGGCTGATGCTAGCGGTGGCTTCAGCCGGTGGCGGCGAAGGTCGGCGTCGGCTGGAGCCCGTGGAGGGTGGCGCCGGCGGCCGTAGTCGGCGGCCGCTAGGGCCGGTGGCGGCTGGAGCCCTAGCCGCCCTTTGAGGTCAGCGGCACGAAGAGCCGGTGCACCCGCGCGGCGATGCGAGACCAGCCGAGGTGCAGGCTGCTCGCGCCGTTGACGTCGGCGTACTCGAGGCGGACAGCCGCGCCCCCGTCGCCGACCTCCGCAACCGCGCGCCTCGTTCCGCCCGGCGCGGGCCAGCGGTCCACCAGAAGCGTGCCGTCGACCCACAGCCTGACGCCCCCGGCCGACTCGACAGTGAACTCGTAAGTTCCAGGCTCGAGGTCCAGCGTCCGGTCGAAGCGCGCCGAGAACGAGTCCTCGGGCACCTCCGGCACCGGCGCTCCTTCACCCCACTCGAACGCGATCTCGTCGTGGCCGGCGACCCGCAGCGCCCTCGAGGCCAGCCAGCGGTTGTCGTAGTACTCGGCGCGCCAGTATTCCGGCGCGCTCGCGCCGAACACCTGTACCCGGCGATTCCCGAGGTCGGCGACGTACACCCGGCCATCGCCGTCCACCACCACCGAGTGCGGCTCGATCAGCTGACCGGGCAGGCTCCCCGACGAGCCCCACGCGTCGACGAACGCGCCGTCGGCCGTGAAGCGCTCAATGCGGTTGTTTCCGCCCGTGACGATACCGCTGTCCGCGACGTACACGAGCCCGTCGGGCGCAATGTCGACGTCGTTGGGCCAAGCGAATTGGCCGTCGCCAGCCCCGAGTGAGCCGAACGCAGCGACGAAGGCGCCCGACGCATCGAACCGCTGGACGCGGCTGTTGCGCAAGTCGGCGACGTACGTCATGCCGTCGGGAGCGACCGACACGCCTTGCGGCTGACGCAGCTGGCCCGGCTCAGAGCCCTCCTCGCCGAAAGCTCCTAAGAAGCCCCCCTGCTGGTCGAATCGCTGCACCCGGTTGTTCAGCCGGTCGACGACCAGCACGCTCCCGTCGGCGCCGATGGCCAGGCCGGCCGGATAGGCGAAGCGCCCCTCCGCCGAGCCCGCGCCGCCCCACGCTCGCTGCAGCGCACCGTCCTGGCTGAACACCTGGACACGGTGATTGCCGGAGTCCGAGACGAACACGGAGCCCCCGTCGGACACGTCGATGCCTTGCGGCGCCAGGATCTGACCCGAGCCGCTCCCGGACGCACCCCACCGCCCCACGAACTGGCCGTCCGCGGTGAACCGCTGCACGTTGTCTCGGACGCGATCGGCCACGTACAGCGATCCGTCGGGCCCGATGGCGAGGGCCGCCGGGTCGGCGAACTGGCCGAAATCGCTCTGCGGCGTGCCCCACGAGCGGACGAACGCTCCGGCGTCGTCGAGCTGCTGCACGCGGTTGTTGCCGGTATCGGCAACGTAGACCGTGCCGTCAGGCGCCAGCGCGATGCCGACCGGCCCACTGAACAGCCCGTCGCTTACGCCCTCTGCGCCCCAGACGCCGACGCTATCGCCCGACGCCGTGAACACCTGCACGCGGTGGTTTATGGTGTCAGCCACGTAGATCCGCCCGTCGCCGCCCACCGCCACCCCGGACACACCGACCAGCTGGCCGGGCTCCGCGCCGAAGGTGCCGAACTGCCCGATGTACTCGCCCGCGGAGTTGAACAGCTGGATGCGGTGGTTACGCGAATCGGCGACGACGATCTCGCCGCTGGCGCCAATCGCCACGTCCTCCGGCCTGTTCAGCTGCCCGTCGCCGAGACCCGGCACGCCCGTCTTGCCGACGAACCCGCCGTCGGCGGTGAACCACTGCACTCGATGATTGCGAGAGTCGGCGACGTAGACAGTGCCGTCCGGGCCAACGGCCAACCCCGACGGGAGGTTGAACTGCCCGGCGGCTCGCCCGGGCTCACCCCACTCGGCGAGGAGCTCGCCGCACG